>NZ_JBQQCE010000150.1:0-20660 GCF_052245645.1 Streptomyces sp. KR55
CCGACCCGGGCCAGAGCGAGGACGCCTTCGAGGTGTGGCTGCGCGGCCAGGGCAAGTCCCTGTACACCGAGGACGGCGGACTCGGCTTCACCGCCGACGACCTCACCCGCTGGTGGACGTTCACCGATGAGCTACGCCGTGAGGGCACCGTCTCGCCCGCCGAACAGACCACCCAGCTCGACGGCACCGTCGAGAACACCCCGCTCGGCCGCGGCAAGGCCATCGCCGACATCAACTGGGACGCTCCGGCCAGCGGTTTCGTCCCGCTCGTCGGCGAGGGCGTCACGCTCGCACCGATGCCGTCCGGGGAGGACGGCACGCCTGGCCAGTACTTCAAGCCGTCGATGTTCATGGGCGTCTCCGCCGACTCCGGGCATCCCGAAGAGGGCGCGCTGCTGATCGACTTCATGCTCAACGACCCCGGCGCCGCGAAGATCCTCGGTGCGACCCGCAGCATCCCGGTGAACGAGACCCTCCGCGAGGAGACCGCCGGGTCCCTCACGGACTTCGACCGGACCATCCACGACTTCCAGGCCACCCTCGAAGGCGAGCTCAACGACCCGCCCCAGGCGCCCCCGTCGGGTGACAGCGCGCTGCAGACCACCTTCCAGCGCGACTACGACCAGGTCTCGTACGAGCGGATGTCACCCCGCGAAGCGGCCGAGAACTACATCACCGAGGCGAAGGCGGAGCTGAGGTCATGACCACCACGCAGATACCGACGGCCGTACGCCCGAAGGGCGTTGCCCCGACAAACAAACCCCCGCGCCGCCGACGCGAGGGCGCCGCCTGGGTGTTCCTCTCCCCCTGGGTGCTCGGTGCCTGCGTCCTGACGCTGCTGCCGATGGCCGTCTCGCTGTACCTCTCCTTCACCGACTACGACCTGTTCAACCCGCCGAGCTGGGTGGGGCTGCGCAACTACACGCAGATGTTCACCGAGGACCCACGCTACTGGCGCTCGGTGGTGGCGACCCTGACGTACGTCGTCATCGCCGTGCCCCTGCAACTGGGGCTCGCACTCGTCGTCGCGCTCGCCCTGAAGAGCATGAAGCGGGGCAAGGGCTTCTACCGCTCGGCGTTCTACGCGCCCTCGCTGCTCGGCGCCTCGATGTCCATCGCCCTGGTGTGGCGGGCGATCTTCAACGACGGTGGCACGGTCGACAACCTCTTCGGCACCGGCGGCTGGGTGAACAAGCCCGGCTGGGCGCTGCTCGCGGTGGCACTGCTGACGGTGTGGCAGTTCGGGGCGCCGATGGTGATCTTCCTGGCCGGACTCCAGCAGATCCCCGGGGAGTTGTACGAGGCCGCGGAGGTCGACGGGGCCGGGCGGTGGCGGCAGTTCCTGTCCATCACCGTGCCGATGCTGTCCCCGGTGATCTTCTTCAACCTGGTGCTCCAGACGATCCAGGCCTTCCAGGTCTTCACCCCGGCCTTCGCGGTCAGCGCGGGCAAGGGCGGGCCGACCGACTCGACGCTCTTCTACACGCTCTACCTCTACGACCGTGGCTTCGTCGCCTCCCACATGGGCTACGCCTCCGCCATGGCCTGGGCACTGCTGATCGTCATCGGCGCGGTGACCGCCGTGCTGTTCCGCACCTCGCGCTCCTGGGTCTTCTACGCCTCCGAGGGGGACCGATGACTACGGCAACTCCCGCTGTCCGCAAGCCCGTTGCCTGGCGACGGGTCGCCCTGCACGCCGGCTGCCTGGCCGCGCTGCTGGTGATGCTGTACCCGCTGGCCTGGCTGGTAGCGACCTCGCTCAAGCCCGCCGACGAGGTGATCGCCAGCCTTCAGCTGCTGCCGAGCCGCCTGGAGTGGTCGAACTACTCCACCGCCCTGGACGGTGTGAACGACGTCTCCGTGGGCCGGCTGCTCACCAACTCCCTGCTGATCGCGGGCGGTGCGGTCGTCGGCAACGTCCTGTCGTGCTCGCTGGCCGCGTACGCCTTCGCGCGACTGCGGTTCCGCTTCCGGGGCCCGCTGTTCGCCTTCATGATCGCCACGATCATGCTGCCGCACCACGCGGTGCTGATCCCGCAGTACATCATCTTCAACCAGCTCGGCATGGTGAACACCTACTGGCCGCTGATCCTGCCCAAGTTCCTCGCCACCGAGGCGTTCTTCGTCTTTCTCATCGTGCAGTTCATGCGCGGGCTGCCGCGTGAGCTGGAGGAGGCGGCGCGCATCGACGGCTGCGGGCCGTTCCGCAGTTTCTTCCTGGTCATCCTGCCGCTCACCCGCCCCGCGCTGATCACCACCGCGATCTTCACGTTCATCTGGACGTGGAACGACTTCTTCACCCAGCTGATCTATCTCTTCTCGCCCGAGAAGTTCACGCTGACGCTGGCCCTGCGGGCGTTCGTGGACGCCTCCAGCCAGTCGTCGTTCGGTCCGATGTTCGCGATGTCGGTCATCGCCCTGCTGCCGATCGTGCTGTTCTTCCTCGCCTTCCAGCGGTTCCTCGTGGAGGGCATGGCCAGTTCGGGGGTCAAGGGATGAGCACCCGTACGCGTACGACCCGTGAGCCGGGCGAGCTCTTCGGCCCCCGCGCGACCCTCTTCGCGGACATGCTCAGCATCGGCCTCGCCACGGCCGTGGCCTGTCTGCCGCTGGTGACCGTGCCGGCCGCGTTCTCCACGGCGTGCGCCGTCCTGCGCGGCGTACGCGAGGACCGGCCCGCAACCGCGGGGCGGTACCTCACCCTGCTGCGGCAGCGGCTGCGCACCGGTGACCTGGCGGCAGGTGCGGTGGTCCTCGCGGGCGTGCTGCTGCTGGCCGCGGACCTGGCCCTCGCGGGCGCGGGACTGCCCGGAGCGCGGCTGTTCGCCGTGGCGGCGGGCGCCATCGGCGCGTGCGCGGCGGTCGTCGGACTGCGTGCGTGCGCCCGCCCCGAGTCACTCACCGACTGGCCCGCGGCCGTGCGTACGGCGGCCCGGGACGCCGTGCGGGATCCGGGCGGCAGCGGCCTGGTCCTGCTCGCCCTCGTGGCGGCCGTGCTGTGCGGCTGGATGCTGCTGCCGCTGGCCTTTCTCGCACCGGGGCCGCTGGCCCTGGCTCTGACGTCCGTCGACGTACGACTGGAGAGCATGTGATCGCCCGCAGAACATTCCTCGCCACGACCGCCACGGCCACCGCGGCCACCGCGGCCACCGGGATCAGCGGCGCGCCCGCCGCGGCCGAGCCGCGCACGGACGCCGGCTTCCTCGCCCTGCTGACCGAGGCCGCCGACCAGCGCGTCACCGGGCTGCTCACGACGTACGGCGAAACCATCACCGACCTGCGCGACCGGGGCCGGGCCCGGGCCGCGGCCCGGGCGCTGCGCACGTTCACCTCGGTCTACGTGCACAAGGAGTCGGCGTACCACCACTCCCCCGACCTGCTCGGCCCGCTCCGCGAACTCGCCGACACTCTCGCTGAGGAGCAGTACGACGACGGCCTGTACGACCAGGGCGCCGTGCACTCGCCCCCGGACACCGCCTTCTCCGTCGTCGACCTGAATCTGGCGTACGCCCTGCTGGACCGCGACGGGCACCGGCCGACCGAAGGCGTGCGCAACGTCGTCGAGCAGGTCCTGGACAAGGCGGGCCCAGGTCTTGCGACCGGTGGTGTGCACACCGCCAACCACCGCTGGCTGGTGTGCGCCGCGCTGGCCCGGATCCACCGCCGCCGGCCCGACCCGGCGTACGTCCGCCGCATCGACGCATGGCTGGCCGAGGGCATCGACCTGCTGCCCGGCGGCGAGTACAGCGAACGCAGCCCCACCTACTCGGCCGTCGTCACCAACCCCGCCCTGCTCACCCTGGCCCGCCATTACGGCCGTACGGATCTGTATGCCCCCGTACGCGCCAATCTCAAGGCCACTCTCTACGTCATCGAGCCCAACGGCGAGGTGGAGTCGGTGCATTCGCGGCGCCAGGACCAGACGGCGCTGCGCTACCTGCCCGAATTCTGGCTCCAGTACCGGGAGATGGCGATCCGCGACGGCGACGCCCGCTTCGCCGCCGTGGCCGCGCTGCTGCAGGAGCGCGGCACGGACCAGACCTTCGGCGAGACACCGCTGGGCGACCGGCTCGCGGAGGTCCTGGACCGCCCGGAGCTGGCTCGTCCGCTGCCGTCACCGGCACCGCTTCCCGAGAATTTTGTGCACCACGACCCGGACTGCCGTCTGGTTCGCGTACGCCGGGGCACCCACACCGCGACCGTCTTCGCCGGCACGGACTTCCCCGAGGTGCGGGCCATTTCCTCGGGCCTGTCCACCAATCCCACGTTCTTCAAGATGCGCAAGGGCGCGGCGATCCTCGACTCGCTGCGCCTGTCGCCGCAGTTCTTCTCCCTCGGTCACTTCCGTGCCGAAGGGCTCGAGCCGGTCGACGGCGGCTGGCGGCTGCACGCCGAGGTACGGGCCGCGTTCCACCAGCCCCTGCCGCCGCAGCACCGCCGGCCCGACGGCGACTATCCGCTCAGCAACGACGGACGTTTCTGGTCCGCAATGGACTTCCCGCACCGCCCCAAAGAGTGGCGGACCCTGCGCACCGAGGTGCTGGTGCGTCAAGTACGCGACAGCGGCTGGGAACTGGACTTCGACGTCTCCCGGTCCGCGGTACCCCTCGCACTGGAGCTGTGCTTCCGCCGCGGCGGCACCTTGACCGGTGAGGGGCTCGAACCCGTTGCAGGCCAGTCCGACACCTACCAGCTCGTCAGCGGCGAGGCCGCGTACACCGTCGGCGACGACCGGATCGAGTTCGGCCCCGGCAACGGCAAGGGCGGCAAGCAGCCGCCGGTGGTCGAACCCGGCGAACGCTACTCGTGGATGAACGGCTCCCTCACACCGGACGGCATCCGCGTGCTGATCACCGGCAGGTCACCGCTGACGTACCGGCTCACGCTGAGGTGATCGTCACTCGTCGACTTCTCGTCGGGCGTCTGCGCAATTGAGCCGATAGGCCACCGCAGGGCGAATTCAGTGGCGTCAGCGCCGGGGTGGGTTCCTGCGCGGGGTGATGGTGGCGTTCGGCAGGGTGGGGGCGGGCAGGCGGTCGCCGTCGTACCCCTTCACGGTGCCGAAGCGTTCGGAGGCGTGCTGCCAGTCCTCCCGGGCCCGGACGATGTCGTCATGACTGCGGCCGATGAAGTTCCACCACATGACGATCTCCTCCTCGAAGGGAGTCCCGCCGAGCAGGACCGTGCGGGCCCTGACGTCCGACTCGTTCGTCAGCGACAGGGCGCCGATGCCGGGGTGGGCGTAGCCCATGTCCGCCGGACGCAGCAGGGTGCCGGCCATGCGGACGTCGCCGTGGTCGACGAGGAGGCCGTGCTCGTAACCGGGGTCCACGGCGAGCGTGACCGATGCGCGCGGTTCGAGGGCGATCTCGGCGCCGAGCAGCGGCGTGAAGGTCCGCACCGGGGAGACGGAGCCCGCGAGCGAGCCGAGGAAGACCCTGATCTCGGCTCCGTCGATGTGCACCGGCTCGGGTACGTGGTGCTGGAAGTCCCTTTCGGTATGCCGGTGTTCATCGGGCAGGGCCACCCACAGTTGCACGCCGTGCAGGATCGTGGTCCGCGGCGTCGAAACCTCGGAGTGGGCGATGCCGTGTCCGCCGGTCATGAGGTTGAGTTCACCTGGCCGTACGAAAGCGTGGCTGCCGAGCGTGTCGCGGTGCTCGATCTCCCCGCTGAACAGCCAGCTGACCGTCTGCAGTCCGGTGTGCGGATGCGGGGCGACGTTCATGCCGCCGGTGGTAGAGACGTCGTCGGGGCCGTAGTGATCGGCGAAACACCACGCTCCGATCAGCGTCCGGGCCCGCTGCGGCAGCGTGCGCCGTACGGTCATCGCCCGCGGCCCGCCGAGCGGCACCTCGCGCGGAGAAATCACGTCGACGCGCGGCTCCTCCGCCTCTCTTTCGGTGTCCGCTCCGCACAGCATCTCCACGGGGTCCGTTTCCACGTTGCTCATCGGATGCCGCCTCTCGCCCGCCCCAAAGGGTTTGTTTAAAATAGAACAACTTGTGTCCGAGTATACGGAGCCCACGACCGCGTACACCACGCACCACGTGGACGGGGCGCCATCACCGAAGGAGTCCCGGGTTGAGCAGCGGCACGACGGAACCGGCGGTTCAGCGGATCTTCATCGACAAGCAGAGCCCAAAGGCCTACGACGCCCTTGTCCAGACGTCCGAGGCGGTCCGAGCCGTCGCTGCCGACGCCGGACTCGACCGCACCCTCGTAGAGCTGATCAACCTGCGCGTCTCGCAGATCAACGGCTGCGCCTTCTGCCTCCACATGCACACTCGGGCCGCCCTGCGCGGAGGCGACACCCCACAGCGGCTCGGGGTCCTGGCGGCCTGGCGGGACACCGAACTGTTCACGCCCGCGGAACGAGCCGCACTCGCTCTGGCGGAGGCCGTCACCAGCCCCGCCGACGCCACGGCACAGGAATCCGCCTACGCCGCGGCGCGCGAGACACTCACCGAGGACCAGATCTCCGCGGTGATCTGGGTGGCGATCACCATCAACGCGTTCAACCGGGTCTCGATCATGAGCAAGCACCCGGTACGGAACAGCTCCCGACCGTGATCTGCCCGCCTTCAGGCCATGCGAGGCGTCGCCCCGGATCGCCCCGAGGGCGCCACGCCGTCATCCTGGAACGGTGGGGGAGTCTCCTCGCTGCCGGAAGGATCCCCGATGAAGGCCGTACGAGCCCACGACCGTGATGCCGCTGTGGACGGCCTGGTTGTGGAGGAGGCACCGTACCCGTACGCGGGCGAGGGCGACGTGATCGTAAAGGTGCACGCGGCCTCCTTCACCCCGGATGAGCTGGCCTGGCCGGCCACCTGGGTCGACCGGGGCGGCCGGGACCGAGCGCCCGTCATTCCGGGACACGAGGTGTCGGGTGAGGTCGCCGAGGTCGCGGTCGGCACGACCGGGCTGTCGGCCGGTCAGCGGGTCGTCGGGCTGACCGACTGGAACCGGGACGGCACTCTCGCCGAGTACGTGGCGGTGGAAGCGCGCAACCTGGCGCCACTGCCTGCGGGAATCGACCATGTGCAGGCGGCGGCTCTGCCGATGCCGGGCCTCACCGCCTGGCAGGGCCTGTTCATACACGGAAGGCTGGAGGCCGGGCAGAGCGTGCTGGTGCACGGAGCGGGAGGGGGCGTGGGAATGGCCGCGACACAGCTTGCCCGCGAAGCCGGGGCGCGCGTGATCGGGACAGGGCGCGAAGGCAGCCGGGACCAGGTGCTGGAGCTCGGCGCAGAGGTTTTCCTCGACCTCCAACAGCCGGCGTGGGAGGAGGCTGTGGGCCGCGTCGACCTCGTCTTCGACGCCATCGGCGGGCAGGTACTCGCCCGCTCGGCCGCCGTGGTCAGGCCCGGCGGCACCCTGGTGACCATCGCCCATCCCCCGAACGTGCGGCCCGAGGACGGCCGGGCTATGTACTTCATCGTCGAACCCGACCGCGGTCACCTCCTGGAGATCATCGGCCGGCACCGGGAGGGCCGACTGCGCCCGCTGGTGGGTGCCGTCCTTCCTCTGGACCGGGCGCCGGAGGCGTTCCGCGCGAAGAAGGGAACAGTCGGCAAGACGGTCATCCAAGTTGCGTGAACGCTGAGCTAGTCGGCGGGGTTGTCGCGACGGATGCTCTCCACGAACGCTGCCTCGTCCTGTGCGACGCGGTTGGCTTCTTCGAACACACTGAGGACCTGTGCAGCGGGGACGACGGCAGCGCCGGACGCGTCCGCGAACACGTAATCACCCGGGCGGACGGTCACGCCGGACACGACGACCGGCCGGTTTGCCTCGAATGGCGTCACCACATCGCCGCCCCATTTACTCGTCTGCCCCAAGCAGTAGACGGCGAAGTCGTACGTCGCGATGTCGACGAAGTCCCGGAGACGACCGTCGGCCAGGACCCCGGCAAGACCATGCACTGCCACCAGCGAGAGCTTTGTTCCGCCGCCGAGTGATACGTCGGTATGCCCGTTGCCGGCCAGGACCAGCACCCGCCCCTGTGCGCCCTGTCCGATGGCGTCTTGGAACAGCCGGGAGAAACTGAATTGCTCAGGTGGGAGTGCTTCCGCACATGCAGGGAGAAACGAGATCGTCACCGCGGGGCCCAGGAGGACACGGCCCGGGGTCGGGCTCACCAGGTCGTTGATGTGACACCGGTGGCGGTGCATCCGTCCCATGGCATCGACGACGTCGGGGGTACGTACTCGCGAGGCGAGATCCTGCAGGCGGTCGTTCTCGCGGGCAGTCATGCCGGTGTGGGGATCTTGAGGTAGTCCAGTCCGCCGGCGTCGAGCCACGTCTCGGTGGGAGAGCGAACCAGGCGAAGCAGAACGCCGTCGCAGCCGGGACAGCGCAGCACCATCCCGGGACCATCGAGGTAAGCGTGCGTCTGGGCAAGCACCATCTGTTCACTGCAGCCGCGGCATCGTCCAGACGCCACGGTCATATCGGTTCCGAACAGGGCTTCGAGGTCCCCGGCGGCGGCGTTGCCGTCAAGGAAGTCCGGCGTCAGGGTCATGGAGATTCAGCTCCTCATCCGCTGGGTCCAAAACGCTCGGTGCGGATACGGCCGGGCTGGTGGCCGAGGGCCACCAGCAGGCCGGCGGCCGTTTCGACGAAGCCGGTGGAACCGCAGACGTAGCAAGTGGGTTCAAAGTCCGGTGGCCACCCGGCGTTCGACAACTCCGAAGCGGTGAACCGCCCAGGGGGCCGCGGCCACTCGGCCGGGGTGGAGCGGGTATAGAGGTACGTCTTGTCGAGGCCCGGATCGTCCCCTCTCAACTCGGATACGAAGAGCTGGTACTCAGGGCTGCGCACGACGTACACCAACCGGAAGGGCGTACGGCTGCCGACCGCGCGGCGCATGCGGATCATCGCCATCAGCGGCACCAGGCCCGAGCCGCCGCCCACCAGCAGAATCGGCTCCTTCTGCTCGGGCCGCCACACAAACCAGCCGCCGACCGGTCCGCGCAGTTCCACCACGTCGCCCACTGCGAGTTCGTCCGTCAGGTACGGGGAGACCTCACCGTCATCGACACGCTGCACGGTCAACTCGACGCTCTCGCCGTCGGGTGCCGACGCCAGTGAGTAACTGCGCTGTGTGCTGTAGCCGTCCTCCGCCGTGAGTCGCACATCGACGTGCTGCCCCGCCAGATGACCCGGCCAGCCGGGCACCTCGAAGACGAGGGTGCGCGCAGCGTCGGACTCGATACGCCGATCGGTCAGGCGGGCTGTCGTCCAGCGCAGCCGGTCCCCTAGTCGCCCTGATACCGCTGCTCGCGCCATGGGTCCCCATAATCGTGGTAGCCGATGTTCTCCCAGAAGCCCCGTTCGTCCTCATCGAGCAGTTGGATGCCGTGCACCCACTTGGCGGACTTCCAGAAGTACAGGTGCGGAACCAGCAGCCTGGCAGGGCCGCCGTGCTCCGGCGCGAGTTCCTCGCCGTCGTAGCGGTAGGCGATCCATGCCTTCCCGTCGAGGAGATCCTCCAGGGGCACGTTGGTGGTGTAATCGCCGTAGGAGTGAACAAGTGCGTAGTCGGCACTGGTCTCCACGTCCTCCAGAAGGACGTCCAAGGACACTCCCTGCCACTCCGTGTCGAACTTCGACCACTTGGTGACACAGTGCAGGTCAACGGTGGGAGTCTGGCTGGGCAACGCAGTGAATTCCGCCCAGTTCCAGCTGTGCCGTGTGCCCGTCTCTGTGCGGATGGTGAACTCCCATTCGTCAGGGTTCACCGTGGGGGTGGGTCCTGCGGACAGAACGGGGAAGTCGGTGGTCTCGTACTGCCCAGGAGGCAGTCTGTGCCGGGTATCCCGCGCTCGGCCGTGGAATCCGCGCGAAACGATGGGCATGCCGTGCCCCCATTCTCCGAAGCGAGCGGTTTCCATTCTCCAGGACATCGCACAGCACAGCATCTCGGCAGAAGAAGGCTCCGGAGTGGTATGGCTTCAGAACCACGTCATGGATCACATCACTGAAGAGCGGAGGAGCCCGTGAAGCTGGTACGCGACGCGATGACCACCGACGTCGTCACGGTCGAGCCCTACACCTCGCTGACCGCGGTGGCAGCCTGCATGCGGGAGGCCGACGTCGGCTGCGTTCTGGTGACCAGCGACGACGCCCTCCATGGGCTGGTCACCGACCGCGACATCGCGGTCCGCGTCATTGCCGAAGGACTGATTGCCGGCAGCATCACAGCGCTCGAGGCCGCCTCCGGGGACCTCGTCACCGTCACCCCCGACACGTCACTGTGTGATGCAAGCGCGCTCATGCGTGATCACGCATTGCGCCGGCTGCCCGTCGTGGACGAGGGTCGCATCGTGGGTCTGCTCTCGCTGGGCGACATCGCCTCCACCCCGCACGCGCAGGAGGTACTCATCGCACTCAACAATGCACCAGCCAACCACTGACATCCGAGCACTGCCTGTCTGGTACTTGAGCTGTGCCAGCCCGCTGCGCTTCCGGCTCATCGCGGAAGGAGGGACAATATCCGGGTACCGCACAACCCAGAAGTCGTCTCCTGCCGGTTACCGCAGTCCGTTCGGAAACGACGACAACACAAACGCGGAGGACCGAGATGACAGAACAGACGCAGAAGGCCGTTCTGGCAGGCGGATGTTTCTGGGGCATGCAGGACCTGGTTCGACGCCAGCCCGGAGTGACGTCGACCCGCGTCGGCTACACCGGCGGTGACGTGCCCAACGCCACGTACCGCAACCACGGCACACACGCCGAGGCGATCGAGATCACATTCGACCCCGATCAGACCGACTTCCGCACGCTGCTGGAGTTCTTCTTCCAGATACACGATCCGACGACGAAGAACCGCCAGGGCAACGACGTCGGTCTCAGCTACCGCTCGGCCATCTACTACGTGGACGAGGAGCAGAAGAAAGTGGCGGAGGATACCGTCGCCGATGTCGACGCTTCTGGCCTGTGGCCCGGCAAGGTTGTGACAGAAATTGAACCTGTCGGACCCTTCTGGGAGGCCGAGCCCGAGCACCAGGACTACTTGGAGCGCTATCCCAACGGGTACACCTGCCACTTTGTCCGCCCAGGCTGGCGGCTTCCCACACGCGCGAGGGATTGACGGCGGCGAACCGCACAGGCGCCTGGACTCTACAACCTGTCAGGCGGGGCCCCACACGCTCGGCTTAGGTGTCATCGCGCCCGAGGGCTGCCCGCCGACCGGCCGCCGGAGTCACGATGTCGTACGACAATCTGGTCATCGTTCTCGCCGTGTCCGCCGGCGTCCCGTTCCTCCTCGCGGTGATGCCCCGCGTCCCTCTTCCGGGCCCGGTCCTCGAGATCGTGGCCGGGATCGTCCTTGGCCCGGCGGTGCTGAACGTGGTGCAACCGGACGCCACCGTCCAGGCCTTGTCGATCATCGGCCTGAGCTTCCTGCTGTTCCTTGCCGGGCTCGAGATCGACTTCCAGCAACTACGCGGTCCGTGGGCACGGCTCGTCGGTATCGGTCTGGCGGGCACACTTGCGCTGGCCGCGACCATCGGCTGGGTGCTGCACATCGCCGGGCTGGTCGAGAGCCCGCTGCTGATCGGAACCGCGCTGGTAGCCACGTCTCTGGGTCTTCTGGTCCCGATCCTGAAGGATGCCGACGCGGTCGATCGGCCGGTCGGCCAACTGACCATCGGTGGCGGCTCGGCAGGAGAGATCAGCGCCGTGGTGTTGCTGTCGCTGTTCTTCTCCGAGCATTCATCGGGCCCGGCCTCCAGGCTGCTTCTCCTGCTCGGCCTTGCTTGTCTGGTGGCGCTCATCGTGGTGGCCTCGATGCGTGCAGGACGCTCCATGTGGCTGTCCGGGGCCGTGGTGAAGCTGGCGGACACGAGCGCCCAAGTCCGGGTCCGCTTGACAATGGCTCTGATTGTCGGCCTGTCCGCGGTCGCCCTGCACCTCGGATTCGAGGCCATTCTGGGTGCCTTCATTGCGGGGGCCGTGCTACGGCTGGTCGACCCCGACGCCGAACGGATGCACCCGCAGTTCCACGTCAAACTGGAGGGCCTCGGCTATGGATTTCTCGTCCCGGTCTTCTTCGTGACGAGCGGTATCCAGTTCGACGTCGGAGCCCTGTTCGCGGACGCTGGGACGGTGCTGCGGGTACCGATGTTCCTTGCCGCGCTGCTCCTCGTCCGGGGACTGCCCGCATTGGCCTACCGCAGCGCCGGGCTCTCGCGCGCGGAGATCATGGCCAGCGGACTCCTGCAGGCCACCTCCCTCCCCGTCATCGTGGCCGCGACAACGATCGGCTTGAAGCTGGACGCGATCCGACCGGCCAACGCCGCCGCGCTGGTGGCGGCAGGCCTGCTGTCAGTGGTCGTGTTTCCTCTGACGGCCTTGCCATTGCTGAACCGTTCACGAGCATCCGCAAGATCGGGGCCCGAAAAGGACCCGGATTGATCCCAAGAACGGCTCCCGCTGTTACTTGGCAGACGCAGGCGTACCGCAACGGCGGCAAGGGATGCTGGAAGGCGGGGAACGGGTGGGTCGGCCCGCCCCGCCGACGACGGGAACGAGGACGTCAAGATGAGCGACAAGGCCCGGAAGCTGTTCGAGGCACTCGACCTCGACCAGAACGGAACCCTGACCCGCGAAGAGGTGATCACCGCCCTGCGCACGAAGGGCCCGTCTCTTGCCGCGTCGGGGGATCTGCCGTTCTGGGGCGTGGGCGACGCCGATGCCTCCTCCGCGCTGTTCGACGCCGCTGACCAGAACGGGGACGCGGTACTGACCCTGGAGGAGTTCGCGGCATTGGTCGACCGCCGTTTCGGCTGGCACTGACACTGGACCGGCCTCCGCTGCACGAGCGCTGCTCTGCGCACGCGGCGGTCATCCGCTGTAGGCGGCGTGCAGGCGCGGCACGCGGTACGGGGCGCGCGTGGGGCCGGCCGCGTGCATGAGCCGTACGTCGCACTGGGCCCCCCTTGTCTCCGACGGCATGGCACCCGTACGCTCACCGTCCATACCGACTGGATGGTATGCCCCGCAGGAGCGTCGGTACGCGACGACGGCCGCCTGTCGGCCGTGCCGGGCCGCCGATCCAACGCGACCGTCGAAGGAGCCGCCGGAGATGAGCAGCATCAACCGCCAGGTGCGCCTGGCCGCACGCCCCGTGGGAGAGCCCCAGCCGACCGACTGGGAGCACGTCGAGGAGCCGACCGGGCAGCCGGGCGACGGGGAGTTCCTGGTGCAGGTGCTCTGTCTGTCGATCGACCCGGCGATGCGCGGCTGGATGAACGCGGGCAGGTCCTACATCCGCCCGGTGGAGATCGGCGAGGTGATGCGCGCTGGCGCGGTGGGAAGGGTGATCGCCTCCCGGCACTCCGGGTTCGCGGTCGGCGACCATGTGTCGGGCTCGTTCGGCGTGCAGGAGTACTGCGTGTCGGACGGGCTCGGCGTGACCAAGGTCGACCCGGCGGTGGCCCCCTTGCCGACGTATCTCGGCGCTCTCGGCATGTCGGGCCTGACGGCCTACTTCGGCCTGATCGACATCGGGCGTCCCGAGCCCGGCCAGACCGTCGTCGTCTCCGGAGCGGCGGGGGCGGTCGGCAGTGTCGTCGGGCAGATCGCCAAGATCCTGGGCTGCCGGGTCATCGGCATCGCCGGCGGCGAGTCCAAGTGCCGGCTGGTGGTCGACGAGTTCGGGTTCGACGCCGCGATCGACTACCAGAACGAGGACGTCCGTAAGGCGCTGCGCGAGCATGCCCCCGACGGCGTCGACGTGTACTTCGACAACGTCGGCGGTGACGTTCTGGACGCCGTGCTGCTGCGGCTGGCGCGCGGTGCCCGCGTCGTCGTCTGCGGCGCGATCTCCCAGTACAACAGCACCAAGCCGCAAGGCCCTGCCAACTACCTGCAGCTGCTGGTGAACCGCGCATCCATGACGGGCATGGTGGTGTTCGACTACGCCGACCGGTACTCCGAGGGCATCACCCAGCTGGCCACGTGGCTGGCGGAAGGCCGGCTGAAGTCTCTCGAGGACGTCGTGTCCGGCGACGTGACGGCGTTCCCCGAAACCCTGATGCGGCTCTTCCGTGGTGAGAACCACGGCAAGCTGGTGCTGAAGATCGCGGACTGACGGGCAGAGGGGGGAGGAATCCGGTGAAGGCACTGACCTACCACGGCCGTCACGACATCCGCTACGGGGATGTCCCCGACCCGGCCGTCTCCAGGCCCACCGACGCGGTCGTCCAGGTCACCACGGCCGGCATCTGCGGCAGTGACCTGCACATCTACGGTGGCAACCCGTTCAGCCCGGAACTGGGCTACACGCCGGGACACGAGTGCGTCGGTGTGGTGGCGGACACCGGCGGCCAGGTCACCCGCTTCAAGCCCGGCGACCGGGTTCTGGTGCCCGCCTCGGTCGGCTGTGCCCTGTGCCGGTCGTGCGCGGCCGGGTTCACCGCCCGGTGCGAGCGCGCCAAGTCCAGCACGGACCTCTGCTACGGAGTCAGCCCGCAGCTTCCGGGCAGCCAGGCCCAGGCCCTGGCGGTGCCGTACGCCGATGTCAATCTGGTGCACCTGCCCGAGGACATCTCCGACGAGGCCGCCGTCGTCCTGACGGACAACGCGCCCACGGCCTGGTACGGCTGCCGCCGTGCCCGCATCCAGCCCGGTGAGACCGTCCTGGTCATCGGCCTCGGCCCGGTCGGCCTCATGGCCGCCCAGTCCGCCTTCGCGATGGGCGCCGCGCGGGTGCTGGGCGCGGACCTGGTCGCGGAGCGCCGCGCCTTCGCCGCCACCCTGGGGGTCGAGCCGGTCGAGGGCGAGGACGCGCGGACGGCCATACGGGACATGACCGGCGGACGCGGGCCGGACGCCGTGGTGGAGGCCGTGGGCTCGGACGCCACCATCGAGCTCGCCCTCAAGGCCGTCCGGCAGGCCGGCCGGGTCAGCGTCATCGGGGTCAGCCAGAGCAAGGCATTCCCTTTTCACATGGGACTGGCACAGGTCAAGGAACTGGAGTTCGCCATCGGGCTGTGCTCGGTGCACTACGAACTCCCTCCCCTGATCGCCCTCACCCGTGCCGGCCGGATCAAGCCCGAGGTCGTGGTCTCCCACCGCTTCACCCTCTCCGAAGGCCCGGCGGCGTACGAACTGTTCGCAGGCCGCTCCGACGGCGTCCGCAAGATCCTTCTCGACCCCACCCGCTGATTCTCCTGCGCAGGGCCGCCTCGTCCGGGCGGTCCCCACCCTGCCGGGCTCGCCCGGTGTGCTCGCGGACCACCGCGGCATGACGAGGCGGTCGGCAGGGAGCCGCGGCGCATCGGCAGTCGGCAGGCATTTCGACTGGTGAACACCGATGACCGGTGATCTTGGCCCGCCCCTCTTCCATGCCTACGGCTGCGCGGTGCCGCCGATCAGCTGCGAGACGCGGGTTGCGCCGGCGCGCACGGCATCCCCGAGCTGCCGGTGCCGCTGCTCGAACAACTCCACGGGTACGGATGTGGCCAGGGCCCCCGCGACCTTCCCGCCTGCGTCGAACACGGGAGCGGCCAGGCACGACAAGCCACCCTGGAACTCCCCGACCTCGATCGCCACGCCGGAGCGGCGCACCCCTGCCAGATCTTCCTCCAGAACGTCGGGAGTGGTGATCGTGCGCTCGGTGAGCCGGGGCAGTCCCTGCTGCCGCAGGTGGTCACGACGCCGCTCGGCCGGCAACGACGACAGCATGACCTTGCCGAAAGCCGTGGCGTGGGGAGCCTGGTGGAAGCCGACGTCGAGCGGCTCCGCCCGCCGCGCCGAGGGCGAGTCCACGACTTCCGCGACGACGATCTCCTCGTCGCGGAAGACAGTGAAATACGCGGCGGCGGCGCACTCGTCGTGGATCTGGTGGAGCACACTGAGCACCCCGGGGGTCACCTCGAGTTGCTGGCACAGGCGCCGGTGCAGGCCGGTGAGTTTGTACCCCAGCCCGTACCCGCGGGACTGGTGGAGCCTGACCAGATAGCCCTCGTGGACCAGGGTGTGCAGCAGGCGGTACGTCGTCGGGAGGGTGAGGCCCGCGCGCCGGGCGACGGCCTTGGCGGTGATGCCGTCACCGCCCGCCGCGACCGCCTCGAGCACCCGCAGAGCACGGCGGACCGATCCGAGCAGGTCTCCGGTTTCGGCGGCGGACGCCTCAAAGCCGTGCATCATGCGCCTCCTGCGCGGCCAGGGGAGGCCGACGCGTCGCCCCGCAGGGCCTCGGATGGCCGGCTCCCGGGGAACGGGCCGCCAAGCCGCCCTCAGGGAAGCGGTGCCCTGCCGGACCGGACAGGCCGGTCCGGCCCCGGCGGCCGAGGGCTGTCTGGTGTGCGACGGTCATGCGGCGATGGTACGCAACCGGTTCATGGCCACGTACAGCTGACCGGCCAGCAGGCCCCCGACCAGTTGAGCCACGAGGTACACCGGCAGCTGCGACCAGTCCACCGGCCCTCCGGCCGAGCCGGACACCAGCAGAGGCCCCAGCGTTCGCGCAGGGTTGAGGGCCGCTCCGGTGACCGGGCCGACAGCCACCGCGATGGCGAAGACCGCGAATCCGATGGGCAGGCCGGCGAAGCCGCCCGGGGCGCGCTGGTCGACGACGCCGAAGACGACGAAGACCAGGATGAAGGTGCCCAGCGCCTCCGCGAGGAACGCCTGGGACGGGGCGGTCGGAGGGGCGTAGGACGCGACGCCGAGGCCGAGGTGCACCGCGCGTGTGCCGAGTACGCCGACGACGGCCCCGGCACCGGCCACCGCCCCGGCGCACTGGGACAGGACGTATCCCGCCACCTCACGTCGGGGGATTCTGCCCGTGGCCGCCAGGGCGAGGGTGACGGCCGGGTTGATATGGCAGCCGGACACATGGCCTATTGCGAACACGGCGGCCACCACCGCCATGGCGAAGGCGAAGGCGATCACACCGAGGTCGGCCATCGTGAAACTGGTCTTCCCGGTTTTCTGCAACATGAGGGTGGCGGGAATCGATCCCACGCCGAGAAAGACGAGGAACGCGGTGCCCAGGAACTCGGCGAGCAACCGTTGGAGATATGTGTTCTCGGTGTTTTCTGTCATGGCTTACCGAGCGCCGGGCACGAGGATGGCGCGGCCCTGCAGCCGACCCTGATCGAGATCGTCCATGGCGTCGTTCACCGCGTCGAGCGGATACGTCGTGGTGTGCAGGCGCACCTTGCCCTGGGCGGCGAGCGTCATCAGTTCGTCGAGGTCGTTGTAGCTGCCGACGAGGTTGCCGATGACGTTGATCTCGTTCGAGATGATGTCGATGGTCGGAACGTGGACGTGCCCCCCGTATCCGACGACGAAGTAGGAGCCGGCCCTGCGGAGCATGGCGACACCCTGTGCCTCGGTGCCGCGCTCGCCCACGAAATCGATGACGACGTGCGCGCCTTGACCTGCGGTGATCTCCCGCACCGCGGCCACCGGGTCGCCGTCGGCGCGCACGGTGTGATGGGCGCCCAGGCTCTTGGCCAGCTCCAGGGCCGCGTCAGAGGTGTCCACGACGACGATCTCGGCAGCGGTCAGGGCCACCAGGGCCTGGATGCCGATGTGCCCGAGGCCGCCGGCGCCGATCGCGACAACGCTGGCGCCGGGGTACAGCAGCGGCACCGCCTTGCGTACGGCGTGGTAGGCGGTCAGGCCCGCATCGGCCAGCGCGGCGACATCGGCGGGTTGGAGACCGGCGCCGAGCTTCACGCACGAGCGTGCGCTGGTGAGCATGAACTCGGCCATGCCACCGTCGCAGTCGATGCCTGGGAAGGCGCTGTTCGCGCAGTGCACATCATCGCCCGAACGGCATGCGCGGCACAGACCACAGGTCATCAGCGGATGAATGATCACGGGATCGCCGACCGCGACATGGGAAACTCCGGAACCGATCTCCCGCACCCATCCGGCGTTCTCGTGGCCCAATGTGTACGGCAGCGACACCTGCGACTTGTCCTGCCACTGTCCCTCGATCACATGGAGGTCGGTTCGACACAGTCCGGCCCCACCAATTTCCACGATGACGTCCTGCGGTGAGGTGATCTCGGGTTCCGGCACCTCTTCCACAAGGGGCCGCTGGTGATACTGGTGCACGCGCACTGCCTTCATTTGGGAACACTCCTCGTGTGTCAACTACCCGGCGCTAAAGCGCCGGGCTTGCACAACGGGCATCACTGGCGGTGATGCTGCGCTTGCGTCCAGCCCCAACCCGGCGCGTGCGCTCCGATGGTGGGGCGGGGGCCGTTGACTGGGCCTCGCTTCGCCACAACTCCCACGCGCGGGCGCGGATGTTGCGGGAGCTGTTCCGGTCCGCGTGATCAACGAATCCGCAGTTCCGGCACGCGAACCAGGCCTGCGAGACCCGGTTCGCCTGGTCGATGTGGCCGCACTCGGCGCAGGTGCGGGAGGTGTACGCCGGATCGACGTACACCACCGGCACCCCGGCCCGGCGGGCCTTGTACGCGATGAACGCCCCCAGCTGGGCGAAGGACCAGCTGGAGTGGGTGGCCCGTTGGGGCTTGCGAAGCCGTACCCGCTCGCGGATTCCCGTCAAATCTTCCAGGGCGATCCCGCGACCGGTGCGTTCAGCCTCGGCCACCACATGCTTGGCGATCTTGTGGTTGATGTCCCGCGCCCGCCGCGCCTCCTTGCGCCTGCGCCGCTTCAGCCGGCGCTTGGCGGACGGGGTGTTCTTCTTCTGCAGCTTTGTGCGCAGCGTGCGCTCCCGCACCCGTGCGCGGTTGAGCCCGCGTCCAGCCATGATCTCGCCGTCACTGGTGGTGGCGATGTTCACGATGCC
This sequence comes from Streptomyces sp. KR55, assembly GCF_052245645.1. Taxonomy (NCBI): domain Bacteria; kingdom Bacillati; phylum Actinomycetota; class Actinomycetes; order Kitasatosporales; family Streptomycetaceae; genus Streptomyces; species Streptomyces sp. KR55. The sequence continues at coordinate 18,791 of NZ_JBQQCE010000150.1, forward strand.
CAGGTCGATGCCCAGGAAGCCCGCCGGATCGGCGTTCAGGGGCTGCTCGGGCACCTCGCAGGTGGCGTTCAGGAACCACATGCCGTCCCGGCACACCAGGTCGGACTCGCCCCGGCGGTACAAGGCCAGGGCGGCCAGCTGCTCGGGGGCGGCGGCGAACGCCACGTCCCTGACCCGGCCGGCCACCGTCCAGATCGACACGTGCCGCTCGGCGATCTGCCAGGACAGCATCCGGTCGTCGTATGGCTGCGCGCCCTCCGGACGGAAGGCGATGGGCTTCCCGGCCGCCTTCCGGTGCCGCTTGGAGCCCGGCGCGCCCAGGTTCCCGGCCTTCAGGTTGGCCTTCAGCGTCGCGTAGGCGTCACAGGTCTTCTTGATCACATGCTGGGCGGCCTGGGCCCCCAGCCCCCACCTGGTCTTGATCTCGTCGTAGGTGAGCCTGCGCAGCGCGAAGTTCTTCTTCACATCTTTTTCGAAGGCGACCCCGCTGGCCCAGGTCGCGGCCTCGTTGCAGGCGCGCAGGGTCGCCTCAAGTGCCGCCGCCTGCACGGGCGTCGGCAGCAGCTTCACCTGCACCACCAGCTTCACGCCCGCGACGCTACCCCGCACCTTCCAGCCCTGCATTCGAACACAGAAACTCTCTCCGGCCGCCTGCCGGACCATCCCGGCGCTCCGCGCCAGACGCCACCGCGGTGCTCCGCACCGCCCACCCGGGATGCGATTCCTCCCGGGCGTAAACGCCCGGGGTTCCTCGCAAGAATCCGCTGAATCCCGAAACTCGGGGCGAGGAGATCGTCACGGGCTCGTAACCGGACGGTCAATGGAACGGCACCCCGAAGATTCCGCCTGCTGAAAAATTAGACAACTCATTACGAAAGGTGCGAAGCCCTCAGATATCAGGCGCTTCCCTGGCGCGGGCGGCCTGCCGATCATCGGCCGGCGCCGTACGATCTGCCTCCGTCACCTGCTGCAGGCCCGCAGCCAGTCGACATACGTCCATGGAGAGAGTCTGATGATCTTCATCACCGCCAAGTTCCGAGTCCGTCCCGAGCATGCCGACCAGTGGCCGGAGATCACCGCCGACTTCACCGAAGCCACGCGCCGGGAGCCCGGCTGCCTCTGGTTCGACTGGTCGCGAAGCGTGACGGACCCCACGGAGTACGTCCTGGTCGAGGCCTTCCGCGATGACGAAGCAGGCGCTGCTCACGTGCAGTCGGCGCACTTCAAGGCCGCGCAGCAGACGCTGCCGCCGCATCTGGTCGAGACCCCTCGCATCGTGAACGCGAACGTTCCGCAGGACGACTGGTCGCTGCTGGGCGAGATGGCCGTTCCCGAGCAGGAGTAGCACGAGCTGGGCGCACTCCCACGGAGTGACTTGCGTGCGACGGCGGCGGCACCATTACGCGCCCGGCGGGCCGTCACGCCCCGCGGAGCCGGTACGACGAAGCACGCGGCGCCCGCACGGCCGATACTGGGGATGAGCCGCTGCAAGCCCAGGCAGGCGGGACGGGTGGGAGCGCCCGGCGCACCGCACTACGAGTCCCTCGAACGGTGCAAGGTTGATGGGGCGATGGACGACACATCCCTGACGACGCTCAGCGAGAGCCCGGAGGACCCGTTCTCGATCCACCAGTCGGCGTCCGCCGTCCTGGACGACCACGGGCGGGTCGTCGCCTGGAGCGAGCAGGCCACGAGCCTCCTCGGGCATCGGGCCGACGAGGTGCTGGGCCGGCCGGTACGCGAGGTCCTGATCGCCGGCGGAGACGAGGCCCTGATCGCCGAGGCGGTCGCCGCATGCCTGCGGGAGCGCGGCTGGTTCGGGCTGCTGCCGGTCCGGCATCGCGCGGGCCACCGCGTGTACGTGGGGTTC
>NZ_JBQQCE010000151.1:0-20324 GCF_052245645.1 Streptomyces sp. KR55
GGCCAGCACCGCGGCCGCTCCCCAGAACACGGCCGAACGATGTCCCTGCGGGGCCACACGCGCGCGCGTGAGAACGGGCAGGGCCGCGCGCACGGGGAGCAACAGGGCGGACACGCCTACCAGCTCCACGCCGTCTCCGCCGGGCAGGACGACGCCCAGGTCCTCGACGGTGCCGCCGTCGACGCCCGGCGGAGCGGCGCCGTCCGGCCGCCAGAAGGCTACGCTGCCGGTGCGGGCGGGATCGCCCGGCAGGAACACGGCACAGCAGCGGGCCAGTTCGGAGATCTCGGAGGGGGATGCCGCGGGAGTCCTCTGCACAGCGAAGTCCGCATTCCTCAAATTTGACTACCTGGGGTCGGAGTCGCCGAGGATACGGCACATCGCCGGCCGACCCGGCATGCTTTGGCTGTGACCTGGACCACTTGGCGGCACTCGGGGGTGGGTAAGGGTCGGGCGTCAGGGATGTCTCAGGGTGCGTCTCAGGGTCGCGATCCGGAACCGCCGGAAGCGCGGGCCCGTTTTCAGGACAGAGAGCGGCAGTGGCCGCGAAGGAGGCGACACATATGTCGAAGAACGCGAAGATCGCCGCAGGAGGTGTGGCGGCCGGGCTCATCCTGCTGATCTGGCTTCCCTGGTGGGCCGCGCTGCTGATCGTGCTGGGAGTCCCGGCCGCCGCGTACCTCGCGCTGGACCCCTCGCAGCGACGCAGGCTGCGTCGTGCCGGACGCAAGGAGCTCGGCCGCTGACGCGCTACCGCCCGGACCGGTGCCGTCCAGTGCACACGAGTCGACCACGTCACCGTCCGTGGGCCGGGCGACGGTCCGGTCCGCGGGCGGACGGGTGCCCTGCTCGACCCATGCGACGAGCGCGTCGAAGGCAGCCCGATAGCAGGGCAGGATCGGCCGCAACCGGTCCGGGTAGGTGTCGTACAGCCCGTCGACATGGGTTCCACCCTGGACGGTGTAGTACCGATGCAGCGGACCCCGCCCGCGGGCGTCGACCATGCCCTCGTACACGTCGGAGTCGGCCGCCTTGGGCAGCAGCGCGTCCAGGTCCCCGTGCAGCGTGATCAGCGGCCTCCCGATGCGTCCGGTCAGCGCCACCCGGGCCACGGCGCGATGGACGGACGCGGGACGCGAGGCGTAGTCGTAGGCCGCGTCGGACGCACAGGGCGCCAGGATCTCCTCGGTCGTCGTACCGGCGGACGGTCCGGGGCAGCGGGGATCGTATGCGGGGTCGAACTCCGCCCGATACGTCTTCTGCGTGACACCCCAGTAGGCCTTCTCGTGGTACGGCCACAGAAACTCCGAGCCGCGCGCGAAGCCCACCGAGTACAACTCCTCTTCCGACGCCGAGCCGAGGACCCGCGCCACCGCCGTGGGCAGGGAGGTGAGCAGATTGGGGCCGTCCGCCGTCCACAGCGCACCCTCCCAGTCCACACCGCCGTCATACAGCTCTGGATGGTTCTCCAACTGCCAGCGCGTGAGATAGCCGCCGTTGGAGATGCCGGTCATGTACGTGCGGCGCGGGGCGTGCCCGTACCGCTGGGCGACGGCCTTCCGCGCCGCGCGCGTGAGCTGGGTCGTGCGCGCGTTCCACTCGGCGACCGCGTCGCCGGGCCGGGTGCCGTCGCGGTAGAAGTCGGTCCCGTTGTTGCCCTTGTCGGTCGCGGCGTATGCATATCCCTGGGCCAGCACCTGATCGGAGATCGCCTTGTCGGTCGCGTACTGCCTGCGGGTGCCGGGCGCCCCCGTGACGACGAGACCGCCGTTCCAGCGGTCCGGCAGGCGGATCACGAACTGCGCGTCATGCCGCCAGCCATGCGTGGCGTTGAAATGCGAGGAGTCCGGGAAGTAGCCGTCGACCTGCACCCCGGGCACGCCGGACGGTGTCCGGGTGGCCCGGGCGGTCAGTCCCGCCTGGTCGGCCAGGTCGGTGTACGGGGTGCCGGCCAGCCCCGTGGTGGTCAGGTCGGCCAGACAGGCGGTTCGCTGGAACTCCGCGCCCGGCACGCGCACACGTTCTTGTCGTTCGCAGTGGCTGTCGCCGACGCCCGCGGCAGCGGCGGGTGCCGGCGCGCTGAGAGCCGCTGCCGCAATCGCTGCCGCAAGGGCGGCGGCAACCGAGGGAACACCACGGGAAGGACGCATCGGGGGCCTCCAGAGCATGCCGGGGAGCGGTAGGGGAGCAGAGCCGCGGGCTGCCCTATCGTGCGGCTCCCCATCCGCGTCTTCCATGGACTGGCACCACATATGACGCCGTCTCCGTATGGATGTCCCTGACAGGCGAGGGGCGTGAAGCCCTACGGTGGCAGTCCCGGATCAACTGGGCCGTACGGCCATCTTGTCGAGCGCCTCCAGCAGACCCGGCAGTTCCGGCCCCCGGCCCACCGGCAGGACCTCGCCGGGCACCTCGTCGAGCAGCACGAACGCGATGTCGTCGGTCCTGGCCACCAGCGACCAACCGGGACCGTCGGCCCGCAGCGTCCGTGCGTCTCCCGGGGCGAAGGACGAGCGGACGCGGCCGAGCGGCGGCGGGGTGTCCACGTACGCGCGCGCCTCGGCGAGCACGCGCCGGATGCCGGTGCGCCCCGGGCTCACGTCCTTGCCGTCCCCGCCCTCCGCGGCCCTGGCGGAACCGTCCGGCGTCACGAACTCGGCGTCGTCGATCTGCTCGCGCCACACCGCCCACTGGAGCGCGATCTCGTCGGCACCGAGCCGTCGCTGGGCCGGCCCCCAGTTGCTGGTGTCGGGGGGACACAGCGGGGGACCGTCCGCGGGGTCGGGGTCGGGATCGTGCGGCTCGGGCACGCCGGGCGCCGCAACGGCGACCGCCAGGGGCCAGCCGGGCAGGGCCGCGACGACGGACCGCTCGTCGGGCGACAGGTCGTACTCCATGCCGCAGTCCCACGAGGCGATGGCGACGGCGACCAGCGACACGTCGTCGGTGACGACCGTCCACCGTGCGCCGTCGCCGTCCTGTCCGAGCACCAGGCCGTACCCGTCGGCGAGCGGCGCGAGACCGAGCGCCGCGCAGGCCTCCGGGTAGTCGTCGCCCAGCACGCTCGGGAACTGCGCCGGCGTCAGCAGCACCGCCGTGAGCACATAGAGCGCATCGTCCGCGGCGGCGACGGCGGTCTCGTCCGTCCCGGCCATCCCAGCCTCCCCAGGAGTTCGTCCAACGGCGCGCACCCTAGTGCGACCGGGACGAGCTTGTCACGACTCCGCGGACCATCCGGAGCTGCGGTTATCCGGCTGGTCGGGGCAGAATCGCCCGCCCTGGGCGGGTACGTCAGGCCACCGGCAGCCCCAGCAGCGCACGGGCGACGGTCCGCGGCGACTCGTCGCGCTCCCGCGCCAGCGCGATGACGGCCCGGCACGCCAGCTCGTTCACCCCGAACGACGGCGCCTCCGGCGACACCCAGCCCGCAGCCTCGTCGATCCGCTCCTGGTCGTCCTCCGCGCACGCCGACACGTATGCGGCGGCCGCCTCGAACAGGTTGTGCGTACGTTTGTCCTCGCCGGTGCCCCGCTCCGACCGCAAGGCCTCGCGGAATCCTGCCCAGGACTTGCGGACTCTGTCGAACACTGTGACCACCTTCCCCCTCCATGGCGTCGCCGATCGTTCATCAGCCGCTCCTCAACGTAGGGTTGGAGCTCCGGCGACAGAAGAGGGACGGCGCGGTGAGCGGCCGGACCGATCCGTTCGACCACGGGTCAGCTCTCGCGGACCGCCAGGGCCAGGAAGCGGGCATCCTCGTCGACGTACGACGTCATGCGCCACCCCGAACGGGTCAGCAACGCACGCAGGTTGGGCTCCGCGCGGAGGTCGTCCGGGGTGATCTGCCGACCCTGGCGGGCGGCGAGCGCCTCCCGTCCGATCGGGTGGAAGAGCGCCAGTCTGCCGCCGGGGCGCACCACACGTGCCAGCTCCCGCAGATTCTCGGCCGGGTCGGGCAAGTGGGCGATCAGGCCCGCCGCGAACACCGCGTCGAGCGACCGCGCGCGCAACGGCAGCGCGGCCACGTCCGCGAGCAGCAGCCGCCCGTCGCGGTCCCGTCCGGACCGTACGGCGGCTTCTAGCATGGCGGGCGTCAGATCGGCGCCGAGGACCACTCCGGAGGGCCCCACGGCCGCCCGCAGGGGCGGCAGGGCACGTCCGGTGCCGCAGCCGGCATCGAGGACACGATCACCCTCGTGAAGACCGAGCTCGGCCACCGCCGCCGCGTAGGCGGGGCCGTCGTCGGGGAACCGGGTGTCCCAGTCGGCTGCGCGGGCGGCGAAGAACTCCTGGACGTGTGTGCGGTCGTCGTTCATGTTCCGCATGATCCCTCACCGTCACGGATGACGCGTCGGCGCACACGTTCGAGCTGGACGCGATCGTTCAGGTACATTTCTGCGTCATATTCCAACAGCTTTCGAAATGCGCCCCCTTTGTGCGCCCGTGCCCCGACTAGCGTCCCGGGGCCATGGGACACCTGGACCACGCCGCCTTCGGCTGGCTGACCCCCGTGCTGTCGTACGCGATGGCCTGCATAGGCGCCGCACTCGGGCTCCGCTGCACCGTCCGCGCGCTCGGCGCCACGGGGCGTTCACGCCGCAACTGGCTCGTCACGGCCGCCTCGGCCATCGGCACGGGCATCTGGACCATGCACTTCGTGGCCATGCTCGGCTTCAGCGTCAGCGGCACCGAGATCCGCTACGACGTACCGCTGACCGTCCTCAGCCTGCTCGTGGCCATGATCGTGGTCAGCGCCGGCGTCTTCGCCGTCGGCTACGGCCACGACCGGACCCGTGCCCTGCTCCTTGGCGGTCTCACCACCGGGCTGGGGGTCGCGAGCATGCACTACCTGGGCATGGCGGCGGTCCGACTGCACGGTGACGTGACGTACGACCCGATGTTCGTCGCCCTCTCCGTCGTGATCGCCGTCGTCGCGGCGACAGCGGCCCTGTGGGCGGCGCTCAACATCAAGTCGCCCATCGCGGTCACCGTCGCCTCCCTCGTCATGGGAGCGGCGGTGAGCAGCATGCACTACACCGGGATGTTCGCGGTACGCGTGCAGGTCACCCCCTCCGGCGAGGTCCTGCCCGGGGCCACGGCGATGCAGTTCGTCTTCCCCCTCGCCGTCGGCCTCGGGTCCTACCTCTTCCTGACCTCGGCCTTCGTGGCGCTGTCGCCGACGGCGGGGGAGCGCGAGGCATCCGCGTCGGCCCAACGGCCCGTCGAGAGCGTCGCCCGCTGACGGCGCATGCGCACCGGCACGCCCCGAACCCTTCCGAGCGAGGAGGCCATGCGTACACCCCGTAGGACCCCCACGTCAGGCGCCCAGACGCCGCCCACACCCCCCGTACGCGGCCGCCGCGCGCACGCCGGACCACCGGCGGACGAGGGCCCGGACGAGGCCGCCGATGCGGCGCCGGAGGGCGGGTCCCCGCGCGCGGACCACTGGCGCATCCGGCCGCGCACCGTCCGCGCCAAGATCGTCTGCCTGTTGATGGTCCCCGTCGTGTCACTGCTGGCCCTGTGGGCGTACGCGACCGTCACCACCGTCCAGGACGTCTCCCGGCTGCGGCAGTTGCAGCGCGTGGACTCCGAGGTACGGGCCCCCGTCGCGGCCGCGGTGGCCGCACTCCAGGCCGAGCGCGCCGCCGCCGTACGCCATGCGACCGACCCCTCCGCCGGACAGGGCGGCGACCTCAAGCAGCTCGCGCAGCGCACGGACCGGGCAGTGGCGGAACTGCGGCTCGGCGACCGCAGCACCGTCGCGGACGGCCAGGAGCTGCCCGCGGGAGTGGCCCAGCGCCTCGACGCCTTCGTCACCGGCGCCGAGCAACTGCGCCCGCTGCGGACCGCGGTGCTCGACCGCCGCGCCGGATGGGACGAGACGTACGACCGCTACACCAAGACCATCTCCACGGCCTTCGGCGTGGGCGGCGCCCTCACCGGTATCCAGGACGCCGAACTCGGCTCCGACGCGCGCGTACTGCTCGAATTCTCCCGCGCGGGCGAGGCCCTGGCCCAAGAGGACGTGCTGATCACCAGCGCGCGCCTCGCGGGTGGCCTGGGCGGCGAGCGGCTGCGGCTGTTCACCGGCGCCATCGACACCCGCCGCGCCCTGACCGAGTCCGCCGTCGCCGACCTGCGCGGTGACGAACGCGCCGCCTGGCGGAACCTCGCCGACGGCGGTGACTACGCCGCCCTCGGCACCCTCGAGGACGAGGTGCTGGCCGTCGGCCCGGGCGCCCGGGCGATCGAGGCCGCACCCGAAGCCGACTGGGAGCGGGCACACGCACGCATGCAGGGCGGCATGCGCACGATCGAACAGGACGCCGCCCGCGGTGTCGCGGACCGGGCCGACCCGTTCACCCGCGGACTGCTCAGCCCCGCAGGCGCTGCCGTACTCCTCGGTCTCGCCGCCGTCGCCGCGTCGCTGGTGATCTCCGTACGGATCGGACGCGCCCTCGTCGTCGAGCTGGTGAGTCTGCGCAACAGCGCCCTGGAGATAGCCCGCCGCAAACTCCCCGAGGCCATGCGGAAGCTGCGCGCGGGCGAGGAGATCGATGTCCGGGCCGAGGCACCGCCCGGGCCGCCCGCGGAGGACGAGACCGGCCAGGTCGCCGAGGCCCTCGGCAGTGTGCACCGAGCCGCGCTGCGCGCCGCCGTGGAGCGCGCCGAACTCGCCAGCGGCATCTCGGGGGTCTTCGTCAACCTCGCCCGCCGCAGCCAGGTCCTCGTCCACCGTCAGTTGAGCCTCCTCGACAGCATGGAACGCCGTTCCGAGGACCCGAACGAACTCAGCGACCTGTTCCGGCTCGACCACCTCACCACCCGCATGCGGCGCCACGCGGAAAGCCTGATCATCCTCTCCGGCGCGGCACCCGGCCGGGCCTGGCGCATGCCGGTGCCGCTCACGAACGTCGTCCGCGCGGCCGTCTCCGAAGTCGAGGACTACGCGCGCGTGGAGGTACGACAACTCCCCGAAGCCTCCGTCATCGGCGCCGCCGTCGCCGACCTCACGCACCTCCTTGCGGAGATCGTGGAGAACGCCGCCCAGTTCTCGCCCCCGCACACGCGCGTGCGCATCACCGGAGAGCCCGTCGGCAACGGCTACGCCGTCGAGGTCGAGGATCGCGGCCTGGGCATGGGCAAGGGAACCCTCGCCGAGGCGAACCGCCGTATCGCCCAGTCCGAGGCCCTGGACCTGTTCGACAGCGACCGGCTCGGCCTGTTCGTGGTCAGCAGGCTCGCGGCACGGCACGACATCAAGGTGCACCTGCGCACCTCGCCCTACGGCGGCACCACGGCGGTCGTCCTGCTGCCCACGGCCCTGCTGCACAGCGGCGCGCCGGAACGTTCCCCCAGCAAGGCGGTGGAAACGGAACCCGAGTACGCGCGCGTGCCCGGTGGCCCCCGGCATCAGGAGGTCGTCCCTCAGACGGCCGACCGGCCCGCCCTCGTGGCTCCGATCCCGGCGGCGACGGAGACCGGCCCCGAAACCCCGCCCCCCGGAGTGGCCACCCTGCGCCTGCACCGGCCCACGGACAGCCCCGAAGGCTCCGAAGACCTCCCACGCCGCGTACGGCAGGCGAACCTCGCACCCCAACTGCGCGACCGACGTCCCGAGGACACGGCGCAGCCGTCCGACCCACGGAACGACGACCGGCGTACCCCCGAACTCGTACGGGACCGGATGGCGGCCTATCGCGACGGATGGGCGCGCGGTGGCGGCCGGCAACCCGGCCGCGGTGCCGCACCGGATCCCGCAGGCGGCAGCGACAGCAGTGAAGGAGACCCCGCATGATCCAGGACCCGAGCATGAGAGCCGCCGTGGGGGTCCCCCCGCTCGAGCGAAGCCGAGAGTGGGGGAGGTCCGGCGAACTCGACTGGCTGCTGGACGACTTGGTACTGCGTGTGCACGAAGTGCGGCATGCCGTGGTGCTCTCCAACGACGGGCTCGCGGTGGGCGCCTCCACCGACCTCGGCCGCGAGGACGCGGAACACCTCGCCGCGGTCGCCTCCGGCTTCCACAGCCTGGCCAAGGGGGCGGGCCGGCACTTCGGCGCCGGCGGTGTGCGCCAGACCATGGTGGAGATGGACGACGCCTTCCTGTTCGTGGCCGCGGCCGGCGACGGCTCCTGCCTCGCCGTCCTCACCGCAGTGACCGCCGACATCGGCCTGGTGGCGTACGAGATGGCACGGCTGGTCAAGCGCGTCGGTGAGCATCTCTACACGGCGCCGCGCGTCGGCGCGCGGCCGCCCGCCGCCGGATGAGGCGAGAAGGCGGTCCACAGCCATGACCGAGGACATCCAGGGCACCCCGCACCAGCAGGGCAGCCAGTGGTACGACGGCGAGGCCGGCCCGTTGGTCCGCCCGTACGCCATGACGGGAGGCCGCACCAAGCCCGGCCCCACCGGGGTGCGGTTCGACCTGATCGCCCTGGTCACACTCGACCCGGGCGCTCCGGACGTCGACGACGACATCGCGCTCGGGCCGGAGCACCGCACCTTGATCGAGCTGTGCCGCACGGAAACCCAGTCGGTCGCCGAGCTGGCCGCGGACGCCGACCTCCCCGTCGGCGTCGTCCGGGTCCTCCTCGGCGACCTCCTGGAGCTCGGCTGCGTCACGGTCAGCCGTCCGGTGCCGCCCGCACAGCTGCCCGACGAACGGATTCTGCGCGAGGTCATCGCAGGACTGCGGGCGCTGTAGATGAACGTTCAGAACACCCCGGACCCGGACCGCCTCATGCTGACTTCGCACCCATGCACCGAAGCCGTGCGCGGACGACGTGCCGGGGCACGGCACGCACGTACCGACGTCCATCCCTGCCGGCACTCCCGAGAGAAGTGATCGATGGTCTCCGAGGCCTTGGACGCCACAGGTGGCGAGACGGCCGCCCTGGCGCTGAAGATACTGGTCGCCGGCGGATTCGGCGTGGGCAAGACCACCCTGGTGGGTGCGGTCAGTGAGATCAGGCCGCTGCGCACCGAGGAACTGCTCAGCGAGGTGGGCCAGTTGGTGGACGACACCGACGGCGTGGACCAGAAGGTCACGACGACCGTCGCCATGGACTTCGGCCGCATCACGATCCGGTCCGGCCTCTCCCTCTACCTGTTCGGCACGCCCGGCCAGGACCGCTTCTGGTTCCTGTGGGACGAGCTGTCGCAGGGAGCCCTCGGAGCTGTGGTGCTGGCCGACACCCGTCGCCTCGAGGACTGCTTCCCGGCGGTGGACTACTTCGAACACCGGCACATCCCGTTCGTGGTGGCCGTCAACTGCTTCGCGGGCGCCCGGACCTACGGCGCCCAGGATGTCTCCCGCGCCCTCGACCTCGACCAGGGCACGCCCGTCGTGCTCTGCGACGCCCGCGATCGCGACTCGGGAAAGGAGGTCCTGATCCGACTCGTCGAGTACGCCGGACGGATGCACACCGCCCGGCTGCTCGACTCCGTGGGATGACCGCCTCACCTGACCAGGGCTTCAGCCGGCCACGGCTTTCTGCGCCACGACCTTGTCGATCGTGACGCGGACGAGGAGTTCCCCCGGCACACCGTTGCGGGCACCGAACTCCTCGGCACGCTCCTCACCCATGTACCGCGCACCGATACGCGTGGCCCAGAGCCGGAGCTCGTCGAGGTCCTCCGAAAGACGGGCGCGGCCCTGCAGCACCACGTAGTCGAACGGCGGCCGGTCGTCGTCCACGCAGAGGGCGACCCGGCCGTCCCGCGCCAGATTGCGCCCCTTCACACTCCCCTTGCCCGTGTTGAACACCACCTCGTCTCCGTCGAGCAGGAACCAGATCGGCGTCACATGCGGGCTCCCGTCGGCCCGGACCGTCGACAGCTTTCCGGTGCGGGTGCCGTACGAGACGAACTCCCGCCATTCCTTGTCGGTCATCTTCTCTGCCATGCCCCCATGTTCCTTGCCCGCGCGCCGGTCGTGGGGAAGGCTGACGGAGAGATCCTCCGGCCAGGGGGAGTCATCACACGGGGAGACCGAACCATGGCGCACAACCAGGGACTTGGCTGGCTACTGGACGATCTGACCGAGCGCGTCGAACATGTGCGGCACGCCCTGGTCCTGTCCAACGACGGGCTGGTGACGGGAGCGAGTACCGGGCTACGACGCGAGGACGCCGAGCATCTCGCCGCCGTCGCGTCCGGACTGCACAGCCTGGCCAAGGGATCGGGACGTCACTTCGGCGCCGGACAGGTGCGCCAGACGATGGTGGAGTTCGATGATGCGGTGCTCTTCGTCACGGCGGCGGGCAGCGGCAGCTGCCTGTGCGTGCTCAGCGCCGCGGAGGCCGACATCGGCCAGATCGCCTACGAGATGACGCTGCTCGTCAACCGGGTCGGCGAGCACCTCGGCGTGGACGCCCGACAGCCCGAGCGCACCCGGCTAGACCCCTGACCTGCGGGTTCTTCGACCCTCGTGGAGTTATCCACAGGCCGGTCACGAGATCCGTGCGACCGGCTACGGTTTGTGTCACGGCGAGCGCACACAGCGTGAGCAGATGACTCCACGGGGGAGACGGACCATGTCAGGCAACACCATCACGACACCGGACCGCGTGACGTACACGCCGAGCCGCGCGGCTCGCGAACTGGGCCTCAAGCGGCGCGAGTTCGATCTCGCCGTACACCTGGGACGCATCCGCACCGTGCCCGACGAAGGCGGGGGAGGGCGTCGCGTGGCGCCCGCCGAGATCGACCGGCTGCGCGCGGAGGACGGGTTTCCCCAGTCGCTCCATGAGAGCGTGCGGGCCGTGGGTACCGGCGAAGCCGCGGCCATCATGGAGGTGACGAAGGAGAGGTTCACCCGCCTCGCCCGTCTGGGCCTGGTGGTGCCCGTCTACTTCTACCTGAACCGCTATCGGGCACTCGTATGGCTGTATCTGGCCGACGAAATCCGGCAGTTCGCGGCCGACGAGAAGAACGCCTACCTGGTGAAGGGGCGTATGCCCGAAGGACTGCGGGAGCAGTTGGACACCGGACTGGACCTCCGCCCCCGCAACTGGCGGGGACGGCATCTGGGGTTCCTGCTGCGCCAGGCCGAGGACCCGTGGCAGCGCGCCGGGGCCCTGGCCGCCCTGCTCGATCCCGTCCAGATCGCGGACATCGCCAAGGACCCCTACGAGCGCGCCCACCTCAACCGGTTCCGACCGGGGCCACCGAACCATGGCGCCCCCGGTTCACCGACCGCGCTGCTCGCCGAGAGGATCATGACGGCGGGTGACCCGGACGAGATCGGCTGGCTGCGGGCGGACCTGGCACAAGCCCTGGACGAGGCGCGCGAGCACCGGCCCGCGCCCCGCCCCGCACCCCGGCAGGCGCCGCCGGCGCCACGGCATGATGCACACCCGTCCGAGCCGGAGCGAACCCACCGCCTGCTGAGCTGGCTGCGCCGCAGAAGCACCTGACTCACAGCGCCCTGAACAGCCCTTCCCGGGACGGCTGGACGCTCCCCTACAGCGCCCTGAACAGCCCCTCTTGCACGACGGACACCAGCAGCCGCCCCTGAAGGTCGTAGATCCGCCCGCGCGCAAGCCCGCGCCCGCCCGTCGCGATCGGGGACTCCTGGTCGTACAGGAACCACTCGTCCGCGCGGAACGGCCGGTGGAACCACATCGCGTGGTCCAGCGACGCCATGTCGAACCCCCGCGGCCCCCACAGCGGTTCGACCGGGATGCGGACCGCGTCCAGCAGGGTCATGTCGCTGGCGTACGTCAACGCGCAGGTGTGCACCAGCGGGTCGTCGCCGAGCGGTCCGACCGCGCGCATCCACACCGCACTGCGCGGCTCGGCGCCCTTGACCTCCTCGGGAGTCCAGCGCAGCCGGTCCACATACCGGATGTCGAAGGGCTGACGGCGCGCCATCCGCTCCAACTGCTCGGGCAGCGCGCCCAGATGCTCCCGGACCTCGTCCATGACCGACGGCAGGGACTCCGGGTCCGGCACCTCACGCGCCGGCGGCAGCTGGTGCTCGAAGCTCCCAACCTCAGGCTTGTGAAAGGAGGCGGTGAGATTGAAGATCGTGCGGCCCTGCTGTACGGTGGTGACCCGGCGGGTCGTGAACGACCGCCCGTCCCTCACCCGTTCGACCTGGTACACGATCGGCACGCCCGGCCGGCCCGGGCGCAGGAAGTACGCGTGCAGCGAGTGCACCGGGCGGTCGCCCTCCGTGGTGCGCCCGGCGGCGACCAGCGCCTGGCCGGCCACCTGGCCGCCGAAGACGCGCTGCAGGGACTCCTGGGGGCTGCGGCCACGGAAGATGTTGACCTCGATCTGCTCGAGGTCGAGCAGGTCGACGAGCCTCTCGGCCGGGTTTGTCATCGGTGTCCTTCTCCAGTGCTCACAGCTGTCCGACGTCGGTGACGCGGACCACGGCACGGCCCTCGGCGTCGGAGGCCGTGAGGTCGATCTCGGCGCTGATGCCCCAGTCGTGATCGCTGTTCGGGTCGTCGAAGATCTGCCGGACGCGCCACAGCCCGTTCTCCGGCTCCTCCTCGATCAGCAGCAGCTTGGGACCCCGGGCGTCCGGACCGGTGCCGAGGCTGTCGTACTCGTCCCAGTACTTGTCCATCGCCTCGCCCCAGGCGTCGGCGTCCCATCCGGACTCGGCGTCCATCTCGCCCAGCTCCTCGACCTGGTCGAGGGCGGCGAGCTCGACACGGCGGAACATGGCGTTGCGGACGAGGACGCGGAAGGCGCGCGCGTTCGAGGTGATCGGCTTCACCTGGTCGGCCTTCTCCTGCGCCTCCTCGGCGGTCATCTCCTCCGGGTTGGCGAGCTGCTCCCACTCGTCCAGCAGGCTGGAGTCGACCTGACGCACCATCTCGCCGAGCCACTCGATCAGATCCTGCAGGTCCTCGGACTTGAGATCGTCCGGGATGGTGTGCTCGAGGGTCTTGTAGGCGCTGGCCAGGTAGCGCAGCACGATGCCCTCGGTACGGGCCAGCTCGTAATGGGAGACCAACTCCGTGAAGGACAGCGCCCGTTCGTACATGTCCCGGATGACGGACTTCGGCGACAGCGGATGGTCGCCGACCCACGGGTGGCTCTTGCGGTACGTGTTGTACGCGTGGAAGAGCAGCTCCTCCAGGGGCTTGGGGTAGGTGATGTCCTGGAGGCGCTCCATGCGCTCCTCGTACTCGACGCCGTCCGCCTTCATGGCGGCGACGGCCTCGCCCCGCGCCTTGTTCTGCTGGGCGACGAGGATCTGCCGCGGGTCGTCAAGCGTCGACTCGACGACGGACACCATGTCCAGGGCGTACGAGGGCGATTCGGGGTCCAGCAGCTCGAAGGCGGCCAGAGCGAAGGTCGACAGCGGCTGGTTCAGCGCGAAGTCCTGCTGCAGATCCACGGTGAGCCGGACGATGCGCCCCTCGGCGTCCGGCTCGTCCAGTTTCTCGACGATGCCGCCGTCCAGCAGCGAGCGGTAGATGGCGATCGCGCGCCGGATGTGCCGCACCTGCTGCTTGCGCGGCTCGTGGTTGTCCTCCAGGAGATGCCGCATCGCCTTGAACGCGTTGCCCGGCCGGGCGATCACCGACAGCAGCATCGTGTGCGTCACCCGGAAGCGGGACGTCAGCGGCTCCGGCTCGGAGGCGATGAGTTTGTCGAAGGTGTCCTCGCTCCAGGCGACGAAGCCCTCGGGCGCCTTCTTGCGGACGACCTTCCGACGCTTCTTGGGATCGTCGCCCGCCTTGGCCAGCGCCTTCTCGTTCTCGATCACGTGCTCCGGAGCCTGGGCGACGACAAAGCCCGCCGTGTCGAAGCCGGCACGCCCGGCACGCCCCGCGATCTGGTGGAACTCACGCGCGCGCAGCGTGCGCACGCGGCTGCCGTCGTACTTCGTCAGAGCTGTGAACAGCACGGTCCGAATGGGCACGTTGACACCGACGCCGAGGGTGTCGGTGCCGCAGATGACCTTCAGCAGACCGGCCTGCGCCAGCTTCTCCACCAGGCGGCGGTACTTGGGCAGCATGCCGGCGTGATGCACACCGATGCCGTGCCGGACGTATCGGGAGAGATTGCGCCCGAACTTGGTGGTGAAGCGGAAGTTGCCGATCAGCTCGGCGATCTGCTCCTTCTCCTCACGCGAGCACATGTTGATGCTCATCAGTGCCTGCGCACGCTCCACGGCCTGGGCCTGAGTGAAGTGCACGATGTAGACGGGAGCCTGCTTGGTCTCCAGCAGTTCGGTCAGCGTCTCCGTCAGCGGGGTGCGCCGGTAGGCGTAGGAGAGCGGCACAGGACGGGTCGCCGAGCGGACCACCGCGGTCGGGCGGCCGGTGCGCCGGGTGAGGTCCTTCTCGAACATCGAGACGTCGCCGAGCGTGGCCGACATGAGGATGAACTGCGCCTGCGGCAGCTCGAGCAGGGGGATCTGCCACGCCCAGCCGCGGTCCGGCTCCGCGTAGAAGTGGAACTCGTCCATGACGACCTGGCCGATGTCCGCGTCCTTGCCGTCGCGCAGCGCTATCGACGCGAGCACCTCGGCAGTGCAGCAGATGACCGGGGCGTCGGCGTTGACCGACGCGTCACCGGTGAGCATGCCGACGTTCTCGGTGCCGAACAGCTTGCACAGTTCGAAGAACTTCTCCGAGACGAGTGCCTTGATCGGAGCCGTGTAGAAGGTGACCTCGTCCCGGGCCAGCGCGGCGAAGTGAGCGCCCGCGGCGATCATGCTCTTACCGGAGCCGGTGGGGGTCGACACGATCACGTTCGCGCCGGAGACCACCTCGATCAGCGCCTCCTCCTGGTGGGGGTAGAGCGTGAGACCGCGCTCCTGGGCCCACGACTCGAAGGCTTCGTAGAGGGCGTCGGGGTCGGCGGTCTGCGGCAGCTGATCGATGAGGGTCACGCCCCCATCTTGCCTGGCCTCTCGCCCGATCAGGGAATCGGATGCCCGCACGAAGATCGCGAACGCTACGCTGTGTCGCCGACACGACGTCGGCGCACCAGGTCAACTGGACAGCGGCACACAAGGAACGGGGCGGGCTACGGCGATGATGGGACCAGCACACTCTCTTTCGGGGGCCGCAGCCTGGCTCGGTGTCGGTGCGGCCGCCGCCGCGGCCGGACGCCCGATGCCCTGGCCGGTCCTGTTGTGCGGCGCACTGATCTGCGCCGGCGCCGCGCTCGCCCCCGACCTCGACCACAAGGCCGCCACCATCTCACGCGCCTTCGGGCCGATCTCGCGTTGGATGTGCGAGATCGTCGACAAGCTCTCCTACGCCGTCTACAAGGCCACCAGGAAGCAGGGCGATCCACGCCGCTCCGGCGGCCACCGCACGCTCACCCACACCTGGCTGTGGGCGGTCCTGATCGGCGCGGGCACCTCGGTCCTGGCGATCACCGGCGGACGCTGGGCGGTGCTGGCGATCCTCTTCGTGCACATGGTGCTGGCCATCGAGGGGTTGCTGTGGCGGGCGGCCCGGGGTTCCAGCAGCGACGTCCTGGTGTGGCTGCTGGCCGCGACGAGCGCGTGGATCCTCGCCGGCGTGCTGGACAAGCCGGGCAACGGCGCGGACTGGCTGTTCACGGCGCCGGGCCAGGAGTACCTGTGGCTGGGCCTGCCCATCGTGCTCGGCGCACTGGTGCACGACATCGGGGACGCGCTCACCGTGTCGGGCTGCCCGATACTGTGGCCGATTCCGGTGGGCCGCAAGCGGTGGTACCCGGTCGGGCCGCCGAAGGGCATGCGGTTCCGCGCGGGCAGCTGGGTGGAGCTCAAGGTGCTGATGCCGGCGTTCATGCTGCTCGGGGGAGTGGGCGGCGCGGCCGCGCTCAACGTCATCTGAGGCGCGGCGCCGTCCCGGCCGGGTCGGGTGTCGGCCGGCCGGCCTCCGTCTCTGCCTCAGTCGGAGCCCTGCCGCGAGCCCTCGCCATACCGCCGTTCGAAGCGGGCGATGCGGCCCTCCGTGTCCACGGTGCGGGCCTTGCCGGTGTAGAACGGGTGGCTCTCGGAGGAGATCTCCACGTCCACCACCGGGTAGGTCGCGCCGTCGTCCCACTCGATCGTCTGGTCGCTGGTCGCGGTGGAGCGAGTCAGGAACGCGTAGCCGGCAGCGCGGTCGCGGAAGACGACGGGGTGGTAGTCGGGGTGCTTGTCCTGCTGCATGGCTGCTCCTGGTACGGCGGTGCTGAGGGCATCGGGCAGGTGGGGCGCGGGTCAGCCGGAGAGGGCGTCCTCGTCGACGATGTGCATCGCGGCCTCCTCGGCGGAGGCGGCCGCGCCGTCGATTCCGACGTCCGAGGCGATCAGCGCGCTCTCCTCGTCCTCGTGCGCTCCCTCGTCGGGGGCCACGAGGCGGCCGGAGCGGACGGCGCCGACCTCGTTGTCCAGGAGTTCGCCGTCGGTGTCGCGGTCGCCGATGCCGTCACTGTCGGGTACGGCCGGATCGGGCAGTTCCTCGCCGAGCCGCTGGTCCAGCGTCTCGCCCCGTTGGCGCTCGGCCGCCGTCACATCCGCGCGCTCCACTGCCCACGGCCTCTCCGGAGGGGACCAGCCACGGTCGAGGGGGTCGCTGACACCGTCGTTCTCCAGGGTGTCCTCCACGTCGAGCAGCCCCGTGTCCTCCCTTTGCTCGGACCCGTCGGGCTGGTAGACGTCGTCTCCCCATCCGTCGGCGCTGTTCACGGGTACCTCCAGGTGGTGAAGACGGGGGGATTCCCACCACGGTCGGCCTCGGGCCGCCCGTACGGGGGACACAGGCTGCGCCCGACGTGGTCCCGCGGGGTTCGCGGGCGCTCCCCGAGCCTGCGCTGTTATCCAGCCTTCCACCCCTCTTCGCCCCAGCGCAACGGCACGGGCCCCGGCTCGGCGCGGTCTGCCACAGGCACAGGCCATGAACTGGGGTGGACCGCCGTAGCCACGGGGCGCCGATCGGGGATGACCACTGTGGCGATGCGGCCTGGACTCGGGCGATCCACTGCAGTCACAGAGCCCGGACTGGGATCGGCCCCTGTCCCTCTGTGGCCCGGCGGTCGTTGGAGTCCGTCACCCATGCCACGAGCGCCACAGCGCTGCGTACGCCCCGTCGGCCGCGACCAGCTCGTTGTGGCTGCCCAACTCGCTGATCCGGCCGTCCTCAACGACGGCGATGACGTCCGCGTCGTGGGCGGTGTGCAGCCGGTGGGCGATGGCGACGACCGTGCGCCCGTCGAGGACGCGGGCCAGGGACCGTTCCAGGTGACGTGCCGCGCGCGGGTCGAGCAGGGAGGTCGCCTCGTCCAGGACCAGTGTGTGCGGGTCGGCCAGCACCAGCCGGGCCAGCGCGATCTGCTGGGCCTGGGCCGGAGTGAGCGCCAGCCCGCCCGAACCGACCTCGGTGTCCAGACCGTCGTCGAGCGCACGCGCCCACCCGTCCGCGTCGACCGCCCCGAGCGCCGCCCACAGCTCGGCATCGACGGCGTCGGCCGAGGTCCCCTCGCTCGAACGAAGCCGGGAGTGGGGGAGGGCGAGCAGGAGGTTGTCGCGCAGGGAGCCCACGAAGACGTGGTGCTCCTGGTTGACGAGGGCCACGTGGGAGCGGACGCGTTCCGCGGTCATGCGGGACAGCTCCGCACCGCCGAGGGTGATCCGGCCGTTCCGGGGCGCGTAGATCCCGGCGAGCAGCCGTCCCAGCGTGGACTTGCCGGCGCCCGAGGGGCCCACCAGCGCCAGCCGGGTGCCGGGAGCGACCTCCAGGGACACCTTGCGCAGCACGTCCACGCCCTCGAGGTAGCCGAAGTGCACCCGGTCGGCGTGCACATCGCGCCCGTCGGGAGCGAGCCGGTCGTCACCGGCGTCCGGCTCGACGTCCCGGACGCCGACCAGCCGGGCCAGCGACACCTGGGCGACCTGCAGCTCGTCGTACCAGCGCAGGATCAGGCCCACCGGGTCGACGAGCATCTGCGCGATCAACGCACCCGTCGTCAGCTGGCCGACCCCGATCCAGCCCTGGAGCACGAAGACCCCGCCGACCATGAGGACCGAGGCGAGCACTGTCACATGCGTGATGTTGATGACCGGGAACAGCACCGACCGGAGCCAGAGCGTGTAGCGCTCCCAGGCCGTCCACTCCCGTATCCGCCGGTCCGACAGCTGAATCCGGTCGGCGCCGAGGCGGTGCGCCTCGACAGTGCGCCCGGCGTCCACGGTCTCGGCGAGGGCGGCGGCGACGGCCGCGTACCCGGCGGCCTCCGAGCGGTAGGCGGCCGGCGCCCGCCGGAAGTACCAGCGGCAGCCGACCACCAGCAGCGGCAGCGCCAGCAGCACTGCGCCCGCCAGCGGAGGTGCCGTGACGACCAGTCCGCCCAGCAGCAGGCACACCCACACGACGCCGATCGCCAGCTGGGGCACGGCCTCGCGCATGGCGTTGGCGAGCCGGTCGATGTCGGTCGTGATCCGGGACAGCAGGTCGCCCGTGCCGGCCCGCTCCAGGACACCCGGCGGCAGCCCGACCGACCGCACGAGGAAGTCCTCGCGCAGGTCGGCCAGCATCCGCTCGCCGAGCATCGCGCCCCGCAGCCGCACCTCGCGGACGAACACGGCCTGCACGACCAGCGCCAGCACGAACAGTGTCACCGTGAGGCCGAGGTGCAGCTCACGAGCCTCGTCCGACACCCGCTCGACGAGCCCGCCCAGCAGGTAGGGGCCGGCCATCGAGGCGACCACGGCGACGGTGTTGACGGTGATGAGGAGCAGGAAGGCACGGCGGTGCCGGCGGAACAGTTCGGCCACATAGGCGCGTACGGTCGCAGTGGCGCCGACGGGCAGGGTGTTCGCCGTCGTCGGGGCCGCCGGGTCGTAGGCCGGTGGCGCCACGCCGATCATGCGGTCTCCTCGATCTCGTCCAGCTCATCCAGTTCGTCCAGCTTGTCCAGCGCGCCGCTCAGGGCGGCCTCGTCCTCGGTCTCGCGGGTCACCACGGCCCGGTACCGGGGCTCCTTGTGCACCAGCTCCCGGTGCACGCCCACCGCCGCCACCTCGCCCTCGTGCACCAGCACCACTCGGTCGGCCCGGTCCAGGAGCAGCGGCGAGGAGGTGAAGACGACCGTGGTACGGCCCGCCCGGAGACTGCGCACGCCTTCCGCGATCCGGGCCTCGGTGTGGGAGTCGACGGCGGAGGTCGGTTCGTCCAGGACGAGCACCTCCGGGTCGGTGATGAGCGACCGTGCCAGTGCGAGCCGCTGGCGCTGGCCGCCGGAGAGGGACCGTCCGCGTTCGGTGATACGGGCGTCCATCGGGTCCTCGGTGTCGAGCGAGCCCTGTACGAGTGCCGTCAGCACGTCCCCGCACTGCGCGGCCGCCAGCGCCTCCTCGGCGCCGACGTCTCCCGAGGCGGGCACGTCGAGCAGTTCGCGCAGCGAACCCGACAGAAGCACCGGGTCCTTGTCCTGCACCAGCACGGCCGTCCGAGCACTGTCGAGCGGCAGCTCGTCCAGCGGGACGCCGCCGAGCAGCGCCGATGCGCCCGCCTCCGTGGGGTGTCCGCCGAGGCGTTCCGCCAGTCGGCCCGCCGCGTCCGGGTCGCCGCACACCACGGCGGTGAGCCGGCCGGCCGGCGCGAGCAGACCGCTGGCCGGGTCGTACAGGTCGCCCGAGGGCAGATCGGCCTCGCGCGACCCCTCGGCGGACGTGACCCGTTCCAGGGACAGAACCCGCGCCGCCCGCCTGGCCGAAGGCCGCGAGAAGGAGTAGGCCATCGCGATTTCCTCGAAGTGCCGCAACGGATACGTGAGGATCATGACGGAGCTGTAGACGGTGACGAGTTCACCGACGGTGATCCGGCCCTGGCGGGCCAGGTGCACGCCGTACCAGACGACCGCGATCAGCAGCAGCCCCGGCAGCAGTACCTGGATGGCCGAGATCAGCGACCACATCCGGGCGCTGCGCACGGCCGCGTGGCGGACCTCCTGGGAGGCGCGGCGGTAGCGGTCGAGGAACAGTTCCTCGCCGCCGATGCCGCGCAGGACGCGCAGCCCGGCGACGGTGTCCGAGGCCAGCTCGGTGGCCCGTCCCGCCTTCTCGCGCTGGAAGTCGGCGCGCCGGGTCGCGCGGGGCAGCAGCGGCAGCACCGCCACCGCGAGGACGGGCAGGCCCACGGCGACGACCACGCCGAGGGCCGGCTGGTAGACGACCAGGCCGACGCAGACGAGCACGATGCTGACGGCCGCGGCGGTGAAGCGTGACACGGCCTCCACGAACCAGCCGATCTTCTCGACGTCACCCGTGGAGACGGCCACCACCTCGCCCGCCGCGACGCGCCGGGTCAGTGCGGAGCCCAGCAGTGCGGCCTTGCGGGCCAGGAGTTGCTGGACGCGGGCGGCCGCCG
>NZ_JBQQCE010000152.1:0-20278 GCF_052245645.1 Streptomyces sp. KR55
CCGTACAGCGGGCGCAGGCGCTGTTCGGGGCCGAACACGCCAACGTCCAGTCCCACTCGGGCAGTTCGGCCGTCCTCGCCGCGTACGCCGCCCTGCTGCGCCCCGGCGACACCGTCCTCGCCCTCGGCCTGCCCTACGGCGGCCACCTCACCCACGGCTCGCCGGCCAACTTCTCCGGGCGCTGGTTCGACTTCGTCGGCTACGGGGTCGACGCCGAGACCGGGCTCATCGATCACGACCAGGTGCGCGCCCTGGCACGTACGCACCGCCCGAAGGCGATCGTGTGCGGCTCGATCGCCTATCCCCGGCACATCGACTACGCCTTCTTCCGCGAGGTCGCCGACGAGGTGGGGGCGTATCTGATCGCCGACGCGGCCCATCCCATCGGGCTCGTCGCCGGGGGAGCGGCGCCGAATCCGGTGCCGTACGCCGACGTCGTCTGCGCCACCACCCACAAGGTGCTGCGCGGACCGCGCGGCGGCATGATCCTGTGCGGGAGCGAACTGGCCGAGCGGGTCGATCGAGCGGTGTTCCCGTTCACCCAGGGCGGTGCCCAGATGCACACCATCGCCGCCAAGGCCGTCGCCTTCGGTGAGGCGGCCACACCGGCCTTCTCGGCGTACGCGCACCAGGTGGTCGCCAACGCCCGGATGCTCGCCGCCGGGCTGGCCGCCGAGGGTCTGGTGGTCACCACCGGCGGCACGGACACCCACCTCATCACCGCGGACCCCGCCCCGCTCGGCGTCGACGGCCGCAGGGCCCGCGGGCGGCTCGCCGCCGCCGGCCTGATCCTCGACTGCTGCGCCCTGCCGCACGACGACGCCCGCGGCCTGCGCCTGGGCACGGCGGCGGTCACCACGCAAGGGATGGGGGAGCGGGAGATGGGACGTATCGCCGCCCTGGTCGGGGGAGTGCTGCGGGACGAGGTCGACGGCAAGCGGGTCCGTGCAGAAGTGCGGGAGCTGGCCGGTGGATTTCCGCCGTATCCGCGTTGAGCGGGGGTAGGCGCCATTCCGTACACAGCCACGCGTGCAACCATCGTCGCCACCCGGAAGTCCCCATCCATATGCGCACCTCGCTAGGGTGTGGGGCTGAGATGGCCAGCGAGACCTGTGGGGAAGCCCGTGCGTGAATACCTGCTGACGCTCTGCATCACGGCCGCGGTGACGTATCTGCTGACAGGGCCGGTACGGAAGTTTGCGATCGTGGCCGGAGCGATGCCGGAGATCCGGGCGCGTGACGTGCACCGGGAACCCACTCCGCGGCTCGGCGGGATCGCGATGTTCTTCGGCCTGTGCGCGGGCCTGCTGGTCGCCGACCACCTGACCAACCTCAGCCAGGTCTTCGAGAACTCCAACGAGCCGCGGGCGCTGCTCTCCGGAGCGGCGCTGATCTGGCTCATCGGTGTGCTGGACGACAAGTTCGAGATCGACGCCCTGATCAAGCTGGGCGGCCAGATGATCGCCGCCGGCGTCATGGTGATGCAGGGTCTGACGATCCTGTGGCTGCCCGTTCCGGGCGTGGGCAACGTGGCGCTGACCCAGTGGCAGGGCACGCTGCTGACGGTCGCGCTGGTCGTCATCACCATCAACGCGGTCAACTTCGTCGACGGGCTCGACGGCCTCGCAGCCGGCATGGTGGGCATCGCGTCGGCGGCGTTCTTCCTCTACGCCTACCGGGTCTGGGTGTCGTACGGCATCGAGGCCGCCGCCCCGGCAACCCTGTTCGCGGCGATCCTGATGGGCATGTGCCTGGGCTTCCTGCCGCACAACATGCACCCGGCGCGGATCTTCATGGGCGACTCCGGCTCGATGCTGATCGGCCTGGTGCTCGCCGCGGGCGCCATCTCCATCACCGGGCAGGTCGACCCGGACGCGCTGAAGGTGTTCGCCCACTCCGAGAGGGAGGCCGTGCACCAGACGGTGCCCGTCTACATCCCACTGCTGCTGCCGCTGACGATCATCGCGATCCCGACCGCGGACCTGATCCTGGCGATCGTGCGGCGCACCTGGCGCGGCCAGTCGCCGTTCGCCGCCGACCGCGGTCATCTGCACCACCGTCTGCTGGAGATCGGCCACTCCCACAGCCGCGCGGTGCTGATCATGTACTTCTGGTCGGCGCTGATCGCCTTCGGCGCGCTTGCCTACTCCGTGAACGCGGCGTCGATGTGGATCGTCCTGAGCGTGGTCTTCCTGAGTGCGATCGGGCTGGTCCTGCTCCTGCTGCCGCGCTTCACCCCGCGCG
This sequence comes from Streptomyces sp. KR55, assembly GCF_052245645.1. Classification (NCBI taxonomy): domain Bacteria; kingdom Bacillati; phylum Actinomycetota; class Actinomycetes; order Kitasatosporales; family Streptomycetaceae; genus Streptomyces; species Streptomyces sp. KR55. The sequence goes on from NZ_JBQQCE010000152.1 coordinate 2,245, forward strand.
CCCCGAGGTGGGCCGAGCACTTCGTGCCGCCGCGCTACCGGCGCCGCACGGTCCTCACGGCGCCTGCAGTCGACGAGGCCCCGGAGCAGAGCGCCCCGGCCGAGGAGGAACAGCGAACTCCGGTCGCCGCGGGAGTCTCAGGAGTCAACGGAGCGACCGCCATCGGCTCTCGCTCGCGCTTCACAAGGTAAGAATCTGACTAAAGCATTGCTCATTCATGGGGGAACGAAGCGCCCCAATACCAGACAAGTCGGTTCTGTTTCTGCACAGACGCGCACGGTCACCCTCATGTGTGACAGTGAGCACACCTCCAGGTAAAGACCTCATCAAATAGTTTGTGATACGGTTCACGAGAACCCCGGACAGAGCCGAAGGACCGCAGTGCGACGGTCCATTGGCGTGAGGTTCCCTCTCAACCCGGGACTACGCTCGTCCATGACGACACCCTGCCCCCTGTGAAAGCGGAGTTGCCGCCATGCCGTCCAATGACGTCCGGATCCTGGCCCAGGCTGCTGTGCCCACAGCTGCCGTCGGCGCTGTTGCCGCCGTCGTCAGTGGTGTGGTGGCCGGCGGCAAGGGTGCAGTCGGGTCCCTCGTGGCCGCGCTGGTGACGATCCTCTTCATGGGCATCGGTCTGCTTGTACTCCAGCGCACCGCCAAATCGCTGCCGCACCTGTTCCAGGCGATGGGCCTGATGCTCTACGCGGCGCAGATCCTGCTGCTGTTCGTCTTCCTTGCGGTGTTCAAGAACACGACGCTGTTCAATCCCAGGGCCTTCGCGATCACGCTCATCGCGACCACGCTCGCGTGGATCGGCGCACAGACGATCGCGCACATGAAGTCCAAGATCCTCTACGTCGAACCCGACTCCGCGGGCAGCAAGCCCGAGAAGACGGGTCCGTCGTCGTGAGGGGTAGGGCCGGGATAAAAGCGCGTTCGACAAGCTGCTATCGTCCGGTGCCAACTGCGGCACTGCGGGCGCGGGCATCCGAGCTGACGCCTGTTCCATCGCGAGGCTCGACGCCGAACCGCCGCCCCCACATCCGTAACACCAGTCCAGTGCCGAACCGCGGCTGCGCGCCGCGCCGACACAACGAGGTTGCCGTACCCATGCGCCACGCTGAAGGAGCCCGCGGTGAGTGCTGACCCGACGCAGGTGCTCGCCTTCGAGACCGACTGCCACATCTTCGACGGCTGTGGCTTCCCGGCTCCCGGCCTGCACTCGTTCCTGTTCGAGCCCCTCTGGGGCGACGCGGACAGCAACCTGTACTTCAACAAGACGATGCTGCTGGCGCTGCTCGGCTCGGTCATCGTCATCGGCTTCTTCTGGGCCGCCTTCCGCAAGCCGAAGGTCGTCCCCGGCAAGCTGCAGATGGTCGCCGAGACGGGCTACGACTTCATCCGGCGCGGCGTCGTCTACGAGACGATCGGCAAGAAGGAGGGCGAGAAGTACGTCCCGCTCGTCGTCTCGCTGTTCTTCTTCATCTGGATGATGAACCTCTGGTCGATCATTCCGGTCGCCCAGTTCCCGGTCACCTCGATCATCGCCTACCCGGTGGTGCTCGCCCTGATCGTCTACATCCTGTGGGTCTCGCTGACCTTCAAGCGGCACGGCTTCGTCGGCGCCTTCAAGAACTTCACGGGCTACGACAAGTCGCTCGGCCCGGTGCTGCCGCTGGCCATGACCATCGAGTTCTTCTCGAACCTGCTGGTCCGGCCGTTCACGCACGCGGTGCGACTCTTCGCGAACATGTTCGCGGGACACACGCTGCTGCTCCTCTTCACGATCGCCAGCTGGTACCTGCTCAACGGCATCGGGATCGCCTACGCCGGTGTCTCTTTCATCATGGTCATCGTGATGACGGCCTTCGAGCTCTTCATCCAGGCCCTTCAGGCGTACGTCTTCGTGCTCCTGACCTGCACCTTCATCCAGGGCGCGCTCGCCGAGCACCACTGAGCGCGCACGCATTGCCCAAACCCCGAGACGTCCGGTGGCCAACCCCCACCGGTCCTTGAAAGAGAAGGAAGAACTGGCATGTCCCAGACCCTTGCCGCTGTCACCGGCTCGCTCGGCTCCATCGGCTACGGCCTCGCTGCCATCGGTCCCGGCGTCGGCGTCGGCATCATCTTCGGCAACGGCACCCAGGCCCTGGCCCGTCAGCCCGAGGCCGCCGGTCTGATCCGCGCCAACCAGATCCTCGGCTTCGCCTTCTGTGAGGCGCTCGCCCTCATCGGTCTGGTCATGCCGTTCGTCTACGGCCAGTGATCATCTGATCCACGACCAGCCCACTAGACGAAAGGCACTGACATGAGCCAGATGCTCATCATCGCGGCCGAGGAGATGGAGAATCCCCTCGTCCCGCCGATCCCTGAGCTCGTCATCGGCCTGCTCGCCTTCGTCATCGTCTTCGGCTTCCTCGCCAAGAAGCTCCTCCCGAACATCAACAAGGTTCTGGAAGAGCGCCGCGAGGCCATCGAGGGCGGTATCGAGAAGGCCGAGGCCGCGCAGACCGAGGCCCAGAGCGTCCTCGAGCAGTACAAGGCCCAGCTCGCCGAGGCCCGGCACGAGGCCGCGCGGCTGCGCCAGGAGGCGCAGGAGCAGGGCGCCGCGCTCATCGCCGAGATGCGCGCGGAGGGCCAGCGGCAGCGCGAGGAGATCGTCGCCGCCGGTCACACCCAGATCGAGGCCGACCGCAAGGCCGCCCCGACCGCGCTGCGGCAGGACGTCGGCAAGCTCGCCACCGAGCTGGCCGGCAAGCTGGTCGGTGAGTCCCTCGAGGACCACGCCCGCCAGAGCCGTGGGATCGACCGCTTCCTCGACGAGCTCGAGGAGAAGGCCGAGGCGTCTCGATGAACGGAGCGAGCCGCGAGGCCCGGGCAGCCGCACGTGAGCGTCTCGACGCGCTGACGGACAACACGTCCGTGGACGCGGCGCGGCTCGCCGACGAGCTGGCCGCGGTGACCGCGCTGCTCGACCGCGAGGTGTCGCTGCGTCGGGTCCTCACCGACCCGGCGCAGGCCGGTGAGGCCAAGGCCGAGCTGGTCCAGCGCCTGCTCGGCACGCAGGTCGGCGGCGAGACCGCGGACCTGGTGTCCGGCATGGTGCGCTCCCGCTGGTCGCAGTCGCGCGACCTGGTGGACGCACTGGAGCAGCTGGCGAACACCGCCGACCTCACCGCCGCGCAGCGGGCCGGCACGCTCGACGACGTCGAGGACGAGCTGTTCCGGTTCGGCCGGATCGTCTAGTCCAGCATCGAGCTGCGGGCCGCGCTGACCGACCGGAAGGCCACCGTCTCGGCCAAGAGGGAGCTGATGCGCAGCCTCCTCGGCGGCCGGACCGCGGCCCAGACCGAACGTCTGGTGACGCGCCTTGTGACCGCGCCGCGGGGACGTAGCCTGGAAGCGGGACTGGAGTCCCTGTCCAAGCTCGCCGCCGAGCGCCGGGACCGTATGGTCGCCGTCGTCACCTCGGCGGTGCCGCTGAGCGATGTACAGAAGCAGCGCCTCGGCGCCGCCCTGGCGAAGCTCTACGGCCGTCAGATGCACCTCAACCTCGACGTTGACCCCGATGTCGTCGGCGGGATCCGGGTGCAGGTCGGTGACGAGGTCATCAACGGCTCCCTCGCGGACCGCATCGCGGACGCCGAGCGTCGGCTGGCGAGCTAGCCGCAACTGAACACGCAGTACGTACTTACGGCCCATGTTGGGCCGTGCAGAGGATTCCTGGGGGTCGCCCCCAGACCCCCAAAGTGAAACTTCGGGCCCAACAAGGAGAGCAGGGAACCCAGATGGCGGAGCTCACGATCCGGCCGGAGGAGATCCGGGACGCACTGGAGACCTTCGTCCAGTCGTACAAGCCGGACGCGGCCTCGCGCGAGGAGGTCGGTACGGTCACCCTTGCCGGCGACGGCATCGCGAAGGTCGAGGGTCTGCCCTCGGCCATGGCCAACGAACTGCTGAAGTTCGAGGACGGCACCCTCGGCCTCGCCCTCAACCTCGAGGAGCGCGAGATCGGTGCCATCGTCCTCGGTGAGTTCAGCGGCATCGAGGAGGGGCAGCCGGTGCAGCGCACCGGTGAGGTGCTCTCCGTGGCAGTGGGCGAGGGCTACCTCGGCCGCGTCGTCGACCCGCTCGGCAACCCGATCGACGGCCTCGGCGAGATCGAGACCACCGGCCGCCGCGCCCTCGAGCTGCAGGCCCCCACGGTCATGCAGCGCAAGTCGGTGCACGAGCCGATGGAGACCGGCTACAAGGCCGTCGACGCGATGACCCCGATCGGCCGTGGCCAGCGTCAGCTGATCATCGGCGACCGCCAGACCGGCAAGACCGCCCTGGCCGTCGACACGATCATCAACCAGCGCGACAACTGGCGCTCGGGCGACCCGAAGAAGCAGGTCCGCTGCGTCTACGTCGCCATCGGCCAGAAGGGCTCCACCATCGCGTCCGTGCGCGGCGCGCTGGAGGAGGCCGGTGCCCTCGAGTACACGACGATCGTCGCGGCCCCGGCGTCCGACCCGGCCGGCTTCAAGTACCTCGCCCCCTACACCGGCTCGGCCATCGGCCAGCAGTGGATGTACGAGGGCAAGCACGTCCTGATCATCTTCGACGACCTGTCGAAGCAGGCCGACGCCTACCGCGCCGTGTCCCTGCTGCTGCGCCGCCCGCCGGGCCGTGAGGCCTACCCGGGTGACGTCTTCTACCTGCACTCCCGTCTGCTGGAGCGCTGCGCGAAGCTCTCCGACGACATGGGTGCCGGTTCGATGACCGGTCTGCCGATCGTCGAGACCAAGGCCAACGACGTCTCGGCGTTCATCCCGACCAACGTCATCTCCATCACCGACGGCCAGTGCTTCCTGGAGTCGGACCTGTTCAACGCCGGTCAGCGCCCCGCGCTGAACGTCGGTATCTCCGTCTCCCGAGTCGGTGGTTCCGCGCAGCACAAGGCGATGCGCCAGGTCTCCGGCCGTCTGCGTGTCGACCTCGCCCAGTTCCGTGAGCTGGAGGCGTTCGCCGCCTTCGGTTCCGACCTGGACGCCGCGTCGAAGGCGCAGCTGGAGCGCGGTCAGCGCATGGTCGAGCTGCTGAAGCAGGCCCAGTACCAGCCGATGGCCACCGAGGACCAGGTCGTCTCCATCTGGGCCGGCACCAACGGCAGGATGGACGAGGTGCCCGTCGCCGACATCCGCCGCTTCGAGAAGGAGCTGCTCGAGTACCTGCACCGCAAGGAGCAGGGCCTCATGACCTCCATCAAGGAGGGCGCCAAGATGTCGGACGACACGATCCAGGCGATCGACGATGCCGTCGCCGAGTTCAAGAAGCAGTTCGAGACCTCGGACGGCAAGCTGCTCGGCGAGGAAACCCCGGCCGCCGCCGCCAAGTGACGTAAGGAAGGGACCTGACTCATGGGAGCCCAGCTCCGGGTCTACAAGCGTCGCATCCGATCCGTCACCGCGACCAAGAAGATCACCAAGGCGATGGAGATGATCGCCGCCTCGCGCGTCGTCAAGGCGCAGCGCAAGGTGGCGGCCTCCACGCCGTACGCGCAGGAACTGACCCGCGCGGTCAGGGCGGTCGGTACCGGGTCGAACACCAAGCACCCGCTGACCACCCAGGCCGAGACGGTCACCCGGTCCGCGGTGCTGCTGCTGACGAGCGACCGTGGTCTCGCCGGTGCGTTCAACTCCAACGCCATCAAGGCGGCGGAGCAGCTGACCGAGCGCCTCGAGCGCGAGGGCAAGCAGGTCGACACGTACATCGTCGGCCGGCGCGGTGTGGCCCACTACAACTTCCGTGAGCGCAAGATCGCGGAGTCGTGGACCGGCTTCACCGACGAGCCCACGTACGCGGACGCCAAGAAGGTCGCGGCGCCCCTGATCGAGGCCATCGAGAAGGACACCGCGGACGGCGGCGTGGATGAACTCCACATCGTCTACACGGAGTTCGTGTCGATGATGACGCAGACGGCGGTCGACTCCCGCATGCTGCCGCTCAGCCTCGAAGAGGTCGCGGAGGAGGCGCCCAAGGGCGAGATCCTTCCGCTGTACGACTTCGAGCCGTCGGCGGAGGACGTCCTCGACGCCCTGCTGCCGCGCTATGTGGAGAGCCGTATCTACAACGCGCTGCTCCAGTCGGCCGCCTCCAAGCACGCCGCCACGCGGCGCGCGATGAAGTCGGCCACTGACAACGCCGGTGAGCTCATCGAGAACCTCACCCGGCTTGCCAACGCGGCCCGCCAGGCCGAAATCACCCAGGAAATCAGCGAGATCGTCGGTGGCGCGAGCGCCCTGGCCGACGCGACCGCGGGGAGTGACTACTAATGACCACCACTGTTGAGACGGCCACGGCGACGGGCCGCGTCGCGCGGGTCATCGGCCCGGTCGTCGACGTGGAGTTCCCCGTCGACGCGATGCCGGACATCTACAACGCCCTCCACGTCGAGGTCTCCGACCCGGCCAACGCGGGCGAGAAGAAGACGCTGACCCTCGAGGTCGCCCAGCACCTGGGTGAAGGCCTGGTCCGCGCGATCTCCATGCAGCCCACCGACGGTCTGGTCCGCCAGGCCCCGGTCGTGAACACCGGCGACGGCATCACCGTCCCGGTCGGCGACTTCACCAAGGGCAAGGTGTTCAACACCCTCGGTGACGTGCTGAACGTCGACGAGCAGTACGAGGGCGAGCGCTGGTCCATCCACCGCAAGGCCCCGAACTTCGACGAGCTCGAGTCGAAGACCGAGATGTTCGAGACCGGCGTCAAGGTCATCGACCTGCTGACCCCGTACGTCAAGGGCGGCAAGATCGGTCTGTTCGGCGGAGCCGGCGTCGGCAAGACGGTGCTCATCCAGGAGATGATCTACCGTGTCGCCAACAACCACGAGGGTGTCTCCGTGTTCGCCGGTGTCGGTGAGCGCACCCGTGAGGGCAACGACCTCATCGAGGAGATGTCCGAGTCCGGCGTCATCGACAAGACCGCGCTGGTCTTCGGTCAGATGGACGAGCCCCCGGGCACCCGTCTGCGCGTGGCCCTCGCCGGTCTGACCATGGCGGAGTACTTCCGCGATGTGCAGAAGCAGGACGTGCTGTTCTTCATCGACAACATCTTCCGCTTCACCCAGGCCGGCTCCGAGGTGTCGACCCTGCTCGGCCGTATGCCCTCCGCGGTGGGTTACCAGCCGAACCTGGCCGACGAGATGGGCATCCTGCAGGAGCGCATCACCTCGACCCGCGGTCACTCGATCACCTCGATGCAGGCGATCTACGTCCCCGCGGACGACCTGACCGACCCGGCCCCGGCCACCACGTTCGCCCACCTCGACGCGACGACGGTTCTCTCCCGTCCGATCTCCGAGAAGGGCATCTACCCGGCCGTGGACCCGCTGGACTCCACGTCCCGCATCCTGGACCCGCGCTACATCGCGCAGGAGCACTACGACGCCGCCATGCGCGTCAAGACGATCCTGCAGAAGTACAAGGACCTCCAGGACATCATCGCGATCCTCGGTATCGACGAGCTCGGCGAGGAGGACAAGCTCGTCGTCCACCGTGCCCGTCGTGTGGAGCGCTTCCTGTCCCAGAACACCCACGTCGCCAAGCAGTTCACCGGCGTGGACGGTTCGGACGTGCCGCTGGACGAGTCGATCGCCGCGTTCAACGCGATCTGCGACGGTGAGTACGACCACTTCCCCGAGCAGGCGTTCTTCATGTGCGGTGGTCTCGAGGACCTGAAGAAGAACGCGAAGGAGCTGGGCGTCTCCTGACGTCGTGCTCTTGAGGAGGGGGCGGGCGCGTCCCGCCCCCTCTCTCACGCCCATTAGAATTGACCCAACACCCGGCACTACCGCCGGGTGGTGACCCGAGGAGCCACCCTTGGCTGCTGAGCTGCACGTCGCGCTGGTCGCGGCCGACCGAGAGGTCTGGTCCGGCGAGGCAACCCTGGTCGTCGCGCGCACCACGTCCGGCGACATCGGCGTCATGCCCGGTCACCAGCCGCTGCTCGGTGTGCTGGAGTCGGGCCCGGTGACCATCCGTACGAGTGATGGTGGGACGGTCGTCGCCGCGGTGCACGGCGGTTTCATCTCGTTCGCGGACAACAAGCTGTCGCTGCTGGCCGAGATCGCCGAGCTGTCGGACGAGATCGATGTCCAGCGCGCGGAGCGGGCGCTCGAGCGCGCGAAGTCGGAGGAGGATGCCTTCGCCGAGCGTCGCGCGGAGGTCCGACTGCGTGCGGCGACGGCGCGCTGACCAGAGCACGCGTCGTGCGATGACGTCACTCAGCCGCGGCTGGAACCGGAGCAATCCGGATCCGGTCGCGGCTGAGCCAGATGTGGGTGTTTTTTACGTTCCGTTACCTAGGAAACGAGGAGGTCGGTGCCGATGGTCCTCGCTCTGACTGTGTGCGGAATTGTCGTGGCCCTCGTGGTGGTGGGTCTGTTCGTCTTCGGCCTGCGCCGCAGACTCATCCAGCGCTCCGGCGGCACGTTCGACTGCAGCCTGCGCTGGGACGTCCCCGAGAAACCCGACACCGGCGGCAAGGGCTGGGCCTACGGCGTGGCCCGCTACAACGGCGACCGGGTGGAGTGGTACCGGGTCTTCTCCTACGCCCCCCGCCCGCGCCGCATCCTGGAACGCTCCCAGATCGAGGTGGCCGGCCGCCGCGTCCCCGAGGGCGAGGAGGAGCTGGCGCTGCTGTCCGACGCGGTGATCCTGGTCTGTCTGCACCGGGGCACGCGTCTTGAACTCGCCATGAGCGAAGACGCGCTGACCGGTTTCCTCGCGTGGCTTGAGGCAGCCCCGCCCGGACAGCGAGTGAATGTGGCGTAGCCACATTCACTCGCTGGGTGGGGGTCCCCCGGACGAAGTCCGGGGGAGCGTCAATGTTGCGTGATGGTTGTCAGCCGTTGAACTTGTTTACGACAGTCCGCTGCTGATGGCGCTCACCAGCTCACCGTTGCTGGTGTCTCCGCTGAACTCCCAGAAGAACGCGCCACCGAGCCCCTGGTTCTTGGCCCAGGTCATCTTCCCGGCGATCGTCGACGGGGTGTCGTACGACCACCAGTTGCTGCCGCAGTGCGCGTACGCGGTGCCCGCGACGGTGCCGGTGACCGGGCAGGAGTTCTTCAGGACCTTGTAGTCCTCGATGCCCGCCTCGTAGGTGCCGGGTGCCGCGCCGGTCGCCGTGCCGCCGGGAGCGGACTGGGTGACGCCGGTCCAGCCGCGGCCGTAGAAGCCGATGCCGAGCAGGAGCTTGGCGGACGGGACGCCCTTGGCCTTGAGCTTGGCGATCGCGTCGGCGGAGTTGAAGCCCGCGGTCGGGATGCCGGAGTACGAGGTCAGCGGGGAGTGCGGGGCGGTCGGGCCGGTGTTCGCCCAGGCGCCGAAGTAGTCGTACGTCATCACGTTGTACCAGTCGACGTACGAGGATGCGCCGCCGTAGTCGGCCGCGTCGATCTTGCCGCCGGAGGAGCCGTCGGCGGTGATGGCCGCGGTGACCAGGTAGTTCGAGCCGAACTCGGTGCGCAGCGCGGACATCAGGTTCCTGAACGCCGCCGGGCCCGAGGTGTCGCAGGTCAGGCCGCAGGCGTTCGGGTACTCCCAGTCGATGTCGATGCCGTCGAAGACGTCGGCCCAGCGCGGGTCCTCCACGACGGCCTTGCAGGACTTGGCGAACGCGGCCGGGTTCTGCGCGGCCTGGCCGAAGCCGCCGGAGTACGTCCAGCCGCCGAACGACCACAGCACCTTGATGTGCGGGTACTTGGCCTTCAGCTGGCGCAGCTGGTTGAAGTTGCCGCGCAGCGGCTGGTCCCAGGTGTCGGCGACGCCGCTGACGGACTGGTCGGCGGTGTACGCCTTGTCGGTGGCCGCGTAGGCGTCGTCGAGCACGCACTGGCCGTTCTTGACGTTGCCGAACGCGTAGTTGATGTGCGTGATCTTGGACGCGGAGCCCGAGGTCACCAGGTTCTTGACGTGGTAGTTGCGGCCGTAGACGCCCCACTCGGTGAAGTAGCCGAGGTTGACCTTCGAGCCGGGCTGCGGGCCGGGGTCGGTGCCGCCGGTGGTACGGACCGCGCGAGCGCCGGAGACCTGGCCGGTCTGGTCGGCGGTGTCCCGGGCCTGGACGGTGTACGAGTAGTCGGTACCGGCGGTCAGACCGGTGTCCGTGTAGGTCGTGCCGGTGACGGTGGCGACCTTGGTGCCGCCGCGCAGGACGTCGTAGTTCTTGATGCCCTTGTCGTCGGTGGCGGCGCTCCAGGTGAGCTTCACCGAGGTGTTGGTGATGTCGGAGGCGGTGGGGGTGCCGGGGGCGCTCGGCGGGTTGTCGCCGGGGACGGTGGTGCCGCCGTCACAACTGCCGCCGTTGAGCTTGCAGTTGGCGGGGACACCGGAGCCGGAGCCGTTGAAGCCGAAGGAGACGGAGGCGCCGGGGGCGAGGGTGCCGTTCCAGGACTTGTTCTTGGCGGTCCAGTGGGTGCCGGAGGAGGTGACGTCGGCATCCCAGGCGGAGGTGACGGACGTGCCGGAGGGGAAGTCCCACTCGACGGTCCATGCGTTGATGGTGGTGGTGCCGGTGTTCTTGACGGTCCACTTGCCTTCGAAGCCGGTGCCCCAGTCCTGGGTCTTGCTGTAGGTGGCGGTGGCTTCGGTGGCGGCCTGGGCGGGGCCGGCGAGGGCGACGAGTCCGGCCAGCGGGAGCAGCAGGGTCGCGAAGCCTGCCAAGGCTCTGTGTCTGAAGCGCATGCTGCGCCTCCTTGTGGGGTTGTTGTCGGGGGCATGACTGAGCCATCAGGCCCACAGTGCCGCGAGAATAGAAAGGTCTGGACCATGGGTCAATAGGTCTGGACCACTGCCCCGAAAAGTCCCCTAGATCCCCAACTCCTGCGCCAGTACCGCCGCTTGCACCCGGCTGCGCAGCTCCAGCTTCCCCAGCAACCGGCTGACGTGCGTCTTCACCGTGGCCTCCGCCATGTCGAGGCGGGCGGCGATGCCGGCGTTGGACAGGCCCTCGCCCAGGCAGGACAGGACCTCGCGCTCGCGCCGGGTGAGGCTGTCCAGGACGGAGGGGTCGGCCCTGGACTCCCGCACGGGCTTGGCGGCGAACTCGGCGATGAGCCGACGCGTCACGGCCGGCGCGATCAGGCCCTCCCCGCGGGCCACCGTCCGTACGGTCTCCAGCAGATCCTTCGCGTCGGTGTTCTTGAGCAGGAAGCCGGACGCACCCGCGCGCAGCGCGCCGAACACGTACGAGTCCAGGTCGAAGGTCGTCAGGACCAGTACGTCGGCGAGCCCCTCGGCGACCACCTGCCGGGTCGCCGACACCCCGTCCAGACGCGGCATCTGAACGTCCATCAGCACCAGGTCCGGCCGCAGCTCACGGGCGAGCGCCACCGCCTGCTCACCGTCGGCCGCCTCACCGACCACCTCGATGTCGGGCGCGCTGCGCAGAATGAGGACGAGCCCGGCGCGGACGGCGGACTGGTCCTCGGCGACGAGCACGCGGATCATTCGGTCACTCCTTCGACGTCGACGAGAGGCAGGGTGGCGCGCACCGCCCAGATCTTCCCCGGGGCACCGTCCTCGGGACCGGCCTCGAAGCTGCCGCCCAGCAGCGCGGCCCGCTCCCGCATGCCGACCAGACCGGCACCGGAGCCGGGCGCGCGAGGCCCGTCGCGGTCGCCGTACGGGCTGGTCACGGCGATGCTCAGCGCGCCGTCGAGCTGCCGCAGCGCGACCGTGACCCGGCCGGGGCCAGCATGCTTGAGGGCGTTGGTCAGGGACTCCTGCACGATCCGGTACGCCGCGAGCCCCACCGGCGCGGGCAGCCCCTCGCGGTGCTCGGCGTCGAGGGTGACGTCGAGGCCGTTGGCGCGGGCGGTGTCGGCCAGCGCGCCGAGGCCGTCGAGGGTGGGCGCGGCGGCGGGCTCGAAGTCACCGCTGTCGTCCCGCAGGATCCCGATCAGCCGGCGCATCTCCGCGAGCCCCTCGACGCTGTTCTCGCGGATGACGCCGAGGGCCTGTTTCGAGGTCTCGGGGTCGTCGAGGGAGAGCGCGGCCGTGGAGTGGATGGCGATCGCCGAGAGGTGGTTGGCGACCATGTCGTGCAACTCGCGTGCCACACGTGCGCGTTCGGCGACAACGGCCTGTGTGCGGTCCATCTCGGCGAGCAGCGCGGTCTGTTCGGCCCGCAGCCGGGCTGCCTCGGCGGCGTCGCGGTGGTTGCGGACGATCAGCCCGGTGGACGCGGGGCCGAACGCCACGACGCCGACGGCCACGCCGATCAGCAGCGCCTCGGGCACCCGCCACATGGCGAACGGCACGATCGTCCCCGCCACCGTGAGCAGCCCGGTGATCCGCGGGATACGGCGGGCCGAGGCGGGGGTGCCGTACAGGACGGCCGCGTACATCACGTCGGTGAACATCAGGATCGTGACGAGGTTTCCCTGCGTCAGGAGGTCCAGGACGATCGCGGCCGTGGCGGTCGGCAGCGCGATCCGCGGGGCGGACCGGCGCAGCAGCTCGCACCCCGCCATCACGGTGAGCGGCACCAGAATCGGCCAGCGCCCGTCCCACAGCACGATCGGCTCGTCGGCCGGCCGCGAGCCCAGGCCGATCCCCCACAGCAGCAGCCCGCCGAGCAGGCCGGCCGCCGCGACGTACACGTCGAAGCGGTGCGGGCGGGGGAGTTGTACGGCCATGACACCATCCAACACGGCGCGTGCCGCGCTCGCCTGATCCCCGGGAAGGGTCCCGGACTGCAACTTTCGATGTACCGCGGTTTCGTCGCCGGTGACGACGCGGGCTGCTCGGCCGGACGGGAGCCTTGGGACGGTGACCGAAAGGAGCGAGTCGTGGTCGTCGCGTTGATCATCGCCTGTGAGGTCGGCTTCTGGGTGCTGCTGGCGCTCGGCCTGGCCGCGCGCTACCTGCTGAGGTGGCGCCGCACAAGTGTGGTCCTGCTGCTGTGCGAGCCGGTCCTGGAACTGGTCCTGTTCACGGTCACGGCGATCGACCTGAAGAACGGCGCCGAGCCGAGCTGGGAGCACGGCCTGGCGGCGCTGTACATCGGCTACACCGTCGCGTACGGCCACTACACGATCCGCTGGCTCGACGGCCACGCCGCGCACCGGCTGGCGGGGGCGCCGAAGCCCGTGGGGCCGCCGCGCCACGGTATGGCGCGCGCCCGGCACGAGGGCCGGCTGTGGCTGCGGACCGTGCTGGCGGCAGCCGTGGCGTGCGCGCTGCTCCAGGGCGCGGTCTGGTACGTCGGGCAGGACGGCGACATCTCGTCCCTGCGGGCCTTCCAGGGGGCGGCGCTCCGGGCCGCCGGCATCCATGGCCTGGTCGCCCTCGCGTACTTCATCTGGCCGAAGAGGGCCCCGGCCGGGCTTTCCGAGGCTCCGGAAACGCGGGTGAAGGAACGGACCTAACGTTCGCCGCCGGGGACCCACAGAACGTCGCCCGCGGCCCCGTTGGCCGTCCGGGCCAGGATGAACAGCAGGTCCGACAGGCGGTTGAGGTAGGTCGCGGTGAGGGGGTTCATCGTCTCGGCGTGCACCTCCAAGGCCGCCCATGTGGAGCGCTCCGCGCGGCGGACCACCGTGCAGGCCTGGTGGAGCAGGGCGGCGCCCGGGGTGCCGCCGGGCAGGATGAACGAACGGAGCTTCTCGAGGCGCTCGTTGAAGCGGTCGCAGTCCGCCTCCAGACGGTCCACGTAGAACTGCTCCACCCTGAGCGGCGGGAACTTCGGATTCTCCACCACCGGCGTCGACAGGTCCGCGCCCACGTCGAACAGGTCGTTCTGCACACGGGTGAGGACCTTGACGATCTCCTTGTCCAGCCCGCCCAGCGCGATCGCCGTGCCGATCACCGCGTTCGCCTCGTTGGCGTCCGCGTACGCGGAGATCCGCAGGTCGGTCTTGGCGACCCGGCTCATATCGCCGAGGGCGGTGGTGCCCTGGTCGCCGGTGCGGGTGTAGATGCGCGTCAGATTGACCATGTGGCCAGCCTAGTGAGCCGTGCCGGTGTGATGTCCGTCATGTGAGACGTGACGCGCATTACTTACCGGTCACACAGCCCCTCACGAGCGCTAGGGTCCGCCGGAGAGAACATACGTAAACAGCGAGTAAGCATCTCAGGGGAGTCGTCAGTGGCACGGAAGCTCGCCGTCATCGGGGCCGGTCTCATGGGTTCCGGCATCGCCCAGGTCTCCGCCCAGGCGGGCTGGGACGTCGTCCTGCGCGATGTCACCGACGAGGCGCTCAGGCGCGGCACCGACGGTATCAAGGCCTCGTACGACAAGTTCGTCGCCAAGGGCAAGTTGGAGGCGCACGACGCCGACGCCGCCCTCGCCCGTATCACCGCGACCACCGACCTGGACGCCGTCGCCGACGCGGACATCGTCGTCGAGGCCGTCTTCGAGAAGCTCGAAGTCAAGCACGAGATCTTCCGCGCGCTCGACAAGATCGTGCGCCCGGAGGCCGTACTCGCCTCCAACACCTCCGCCATCCCGATCACCAAGATCGCGGCCGCGACGGAGCACCCGGAGCGCGTCGTCGGCACCCACTTCTTCTCGCCGGTCCCGATGATGCAGCTGTGCGAACTCGTCCGGGGCTACAAGACCAGCGACGAGACCCTCGCCACCGCGCGGGAGTTCGCCGAGTCCGTCGGCAAGACCTGCATCGTCGTCAACCGCGACGTGGCCGGTTTCGTGACGACCCGGCTCATCTCCGCGCTCGTCGTCGAGGCGACCAAGCTGTACGAGTCGGGCGTCGCGACCGCCGAGGACATCGACCTCGCCTGCAAGCTCGGCTTCGGGCACGCCATGGGACCGCTGGCCACCGCGGACCTCACCGGCATCGACATCCTGCTGCACGCCACCGGCAACATCTACACCGAGACCCAGGACGAGAAGTTCGCTCCGCCGGAGCTGATGCGCCGGATGGTTGACGCCGGTGACATCGGACGCAAGAGCGGGCAGGGCTTCTACAAGCACTGAAACCGCACACGCCTCGAGGGACATCACACCTCGGAGTGAATTCGGTATCGGTTCGCTTACGGACGGCAACCTCTGGCCGCTCAACACCGTCAGAGGTTGCATCACCGGCATCATCTTTCATCGCGGAGCACACGACGCACGCACGGGGAGCGCATATGCACATCAGGGGCGACCACGACGAGGTGGTCGTCGGGGGCCGTCTCGACGTCCGCAGCGCGGCGGACGCCCGTGCGGTGTTGCACTCGGCCGTCGACGACGGGGCCGGCGACCTCATCCTCGACCTGTCCGAGCTGGACTCCTGGGACGCCACCGGACTCGGGGTCATCATGGGCGCCCACCGGCGGGCCGGCCGCTGCGGCCGACGGCTGGTGCTGCGCGGTGTACCGCCGCAGATGCAGCGCCTGCTGGTGGCCACCCGGCTGCACCGGATCCTGGCGGTCGAGGGCGGCATCGGGCTGGAGTCGCTGCCCCGGGTGTGACTCCCGGCGCGGGTGTGGTCCGGTGGGACAGGCCCGAGACCCGGGGCACCTCACGGCGAAACGCCCGACGCGCACAATCCTCACGAGACTGTGACGTCTCGGACCGGGCGGCACCCCGGACTGTCGTAGATACTGAGCGAAGGTTTAGGGTTCGGTCGCCCGCGTCTGTTCAACCCTCGAGCGGGCCCGGACCAGAAGCGACAGCGCGGTGTGCGGCAAGGCCGGGAGGGGCTCGACGCACTCGACGCTTTTGGGGGGCTTGAACCTATGGACCCGAACAACCGGGGACCCGAGGAGTACGGCCACGACGGTGACGGCAACTCGCCGCGCCAGCGCCCGCCGAGGGACTCCCTCACATCCGACTTCGGCCAGCATGCGCCCGCACTCGCCCGCACGGTGCAGCTGGTCTCCGGCGACTTCCTGCTCACCGTCAACCCCGTCGACGGCAGCGAGATCGAACTGTGCCCGCCGGGGGAGCGGCCCGGACGCCCGCAGAAGCTGACCGCGGCCCAGCGCGCCGAGGTCGACCGTGCCGCCGCGCCGCCCGTCCCGCCGGGGCCGGCCCGGCCCGCGCTGCCGCTCCTCGGCCGCCAGGACGAGCGCGAGCGCCTGGTGCGGCTGCTCGCCCGCGGTCGCTCCGTGCGCCTGACCGGCCCGGGAGGCTCGGGCCGCACCCGCCTCCTCGACACGGTCGCCGAGGACTGCGCGGACCTCGCCCCCGACGGCGTGGTCCGGCTCACCGGCTTCCACCGCACCGCGAACGACCTGCTGTACGAGCTCTTCTACGCCGTGTACGGCGCGCCCCTGCACCGGCCGGAACGGGACGAACTGCTCGAGCACGTCCGGGAGATCGGCGCGGTCGTCGTCCTCGACGACATCGAGTTCGGCGGCGCCGCGCTCGACGAACTGCTGGCGGCCACCCCGGAGTGCGCCTTCGTGATCGGCGCCACCCCGGATGTGCCCGCGCCGTCCGCCGACGCGGCGATCGAGGAGGTCTTCCTCGACGGTCTCGACCGCGCCGGCGGCCTGGATCTCCTCGAGCACGCCGTCGGCCGCACCCTGACCGAGGACGAGGCCAACTGGGCCGGCGACCTCTGGTTCGAGTCCGAGGGCCTGCCGCTGCGGTTCGTGCAGGCCGGCGCCCTGCTGCGGCAGCGCGACCGGATGCGGGCGGGCGTGGACGCCTTCGACGAGTTCGGCGTCTTCCAGGAACTTCCGGCCGATGCGCCCTTCGACGCCGTCCCCGGTGCGTCCGGCGGCACCGAGGTGCCGCTGCCCTCGCTCGCGGAGGGAGCCGCGCCGGCCGCGCTGCTCGCCTCCCGGCTGAGCGCCTCCGCGCGCGCCACCCTGCGCATCGCCGTGGCGCTCGGCGGCGAGGTGCCGCACCAGGCGCATCTGCCCGCCCTGGTCGGCGACACCCACGCGGACGCCGCGCTGGGCGAGTTGCTCAGCTGCGCGCTGGTCTCACCCGTCGGCTCCCGCTACCGGCTCGCCGCCGGGGTGCAGACCCAGCTGGAGGCCGCCGGATACGCCGACGACCCCGCCCGTCACGTCCTGACCGCCGCCCGGCACTACGCCTGGTGGGCCGGTCATCCCTCGGTCACTCCCGAGCGCGTGTGCGCCGAGGCGGACGCCCTGCTCACCGCCCTCGCCGCCCTCGTACCGGCGACGACACCACAGGGCGAGGGCGAGGAGAGCGCCGCCGTGCAGCTGGCCCGCACGGCGGCTCCCGCGTTCGCCGCCGGGCTGCACTGGAGCGCCTGGGAACGGGCGCTGCGCTCCGGCGTGGAGGCCGCCCGGCTCGCCGGGGACGTCACCGAACAGGCCTACTTCCACCACGAGCTGGGCATCCTCGCGCTGTGCGAGGGCCGGCTGGACCGGGCCCGCGCCGAACTGGAGGCGTCCGTCGGGCTGCGCGGCGCCGTCGCCGACAAGCGCGGCACCGTCGCCGGCCGCCGCGCCCTGGCCCTGGTCACCGACCGCGCGGGCACGACACCGGGTCCCGCGTCCACGCCCGGCGCCTCACCGGCGCTCGGTGCCACGCCCGCGCTCGGCTCCACCACCGGCGAGGAGGTGCCCGCCGCCCGCTACGAGGAGTCGGCGTCACCGCCCGGCGGGGTCCCCGCGGCGCTTGCGGACTTCCCGCCCCTGCAGCGGCCCGACGACACGTCGACCCTCGTCACCCACCGCTCGACGCCCGGTGCGACGCAGCACCGCGACCGGGGCGGCCTGCGCGGCCTGGCCAAGCGCAACCTCGTCGCGGCCGGCGCGGGCGCACTGCTGGTGGCGGTGCTCGGTACGGTCGTGACGCTCGGCGCCACCTCCAGCAACGACGCCGAGAACCCCTCCGAGCAGGTCGGCGTCAACCCGTCCGCCAGTCAGGGCGTCGGCGAGGAGGGCCTGGGCGCCGACAAGGCGGAGCAGGACAGCGACGGCGACACCGGCCCGGCGACGAGCCGGCCGACGGATCCGGGACCGGACGGTACCTTCGGCACCCAGGACGATCCGACGCCGACGGCCACGGAGCCGGACGAGCCCTCCGACGACCCGAGCGGTACGCGGGATCCGGG
>NZ_JBQQCE010000153.1:0-20233 GCF_052245645.1 Streptomyces sp. KR55
GCCCTGGAGGGCGCGGGCGGCGATGAGGACCTCGGCGTTGGGCGCGAGGCCGCACAACAGGGAGGCCGCCGCGAACCACACCACACCGACGACGAAGACCTTCCGGCGGCCGTAGTGGTCGCCGAGCGAACCGCCCAGCAGGATCAGCCCGGCCAGCGTCAGCATGTACGCGTTGACCGTCCACTGGAGCGCTGCGAGGTCGGCGTCCAGGTCGCGGCCGATGCGGGGCAGGGCGACGTTGACGACGGTCGAGTCCAGCATGGCCATGCTGGAGCCGAGCACCGTGGTGAGCAGGATCCACTTCCCCTGCGGGGAAGCGAGCCGCACAGTCACCGGGGATCACCCCTTATCCGCCCAACCGCGGGCAGTCGTGCCTCCCCCAGAGGGGGGACCCCCAGGGCGGCACGGGTGGGCGCGGGCGGCACGTCGTCAGCGCCGAGTCGCGCGGCCCACCCGTGCACTACAGCGCCGGGTTCATGGGAAACCGGCGGTTACTTGAGCCTGTTCCCGGCCGACCGCAGGTTCTGGCAGGCCTCGACGACCCGCTTGGCCATCGACGCCTCGGCCACCTTGCCCCAGGTCCGCGGGTCGTAGGTCTTCTTGGAGCCGACCTCGCCGTCGACCTTCAGGACGCCGTCGTAGTTCTTGAACATGTGGTCGGCGACGGGACGCGTGAAGGCGTACTGCGTGTCCGTGTCGATGTTCATCTTGACGACGCCGTTCTCCAGCGCGGTGAGGATCTCCTGCTCGGTGGAGCCGGAACCGCCGTGGAAGACGAAGTCGAAGGGCTTGCTGTCGGCCGGGCGGCCGTACTTGGCGGCGACGCCCTCGTTGAGCTCCTTCAGCAGCTCGGGACGCAGGACGACGTTGCCCGGCTTGTACACGCCGTGCACGTTGCCGAAGGACGCGGCGAGCAGGTAGCGGCCCTTATCGCCCAGGCCCAGCGCCTCGGCCGTACGGATGGCGTCGTCGACGGTCGTGTACAGCTCGTCGTTGATCTCGTGGGTGACGCCGTCCTCCTCACCGCCGGTGGGGGTGATCTCCACCTCGAGGATGATCTTCGCGGCGGCGGCGCGGGCGAGCAGCTCCTGGCCGATGGCCAGGTTGTCGGCGAGGGTCTCCGCGGAGCCGTCCCACATGTGGGACTGGAAGAGGGGGTTCTCACCGCGCGCGACCCGCTCCTCCGAGACGGCGAGCAGCGGACGTACGTACCCGTCGAGCTTGTCCTTCGGGCAGTGGTCCGTGTGCAGGGCGACCGTCACGTCGTACTTCTTGGCGACGATGTGCGCGAACTCGGCCAGGGCGACCGCGCCGGTGACCATGTCCTTGTTGTGCTGGCCGCCCAGGAACTCGGCGCCGCCGGTCGAGATCTGGATGATGCCGTCGCTCTCGGCCTCGGCGAAGCCGCGCAGTGCCGCGTGCAGGGTCTGGGACGAGGTGACGTTGATGGCCGGGTAGGCGAACTTGCCTGCCTTCGCCCGGTCGAGCATCTCGTTGTAGACCTCGGGGGTTGCGATGGGCATCTGTCCGCTCCTTGTATGTGCGGGTTGGCGTTCTGCGTGCTTACGGCCCTGACCTAGACCTTGGGTGCGACGTCATCGTCGGCCCCATCTTTCCAGACCTGACCGAATGGTCGACCCCGCGGTCAGTCGAGGCCGAGCTCGTCCTTCGAGTACGCGTACAGGTACGGCACCCCCGCGCCCTCCTGGATCTTCTCGGCGGCGCCGGTGGCCCGGTCGACGATCGTCGCGACGGCCACGACCTCGGCGCCGGCCTCGCGCACCGCCTCCACGGCGGTGAGCGGCGAACCGCCGGTGGTGGAGGTGTCCTCGACGACGAGCACCCGGCGGCCCTTGATGTCGGGGCCCTCGACGCGCCGCTGCAGCCCGTGCGCCTTCGCGGCCTTCCGCACGACGAACGCGTCGAGCCGCTTTCCGCGTGCCGCGGCGGCGTGCAGCATGGCGGCGGCCACCGGGTCGGCGCCCATGGTCAGACCGCCCACCGCGTCGAACTCCAGGTCGGCGGTCAGATCCAGCAGCACCTGCCCGACCAGCGGCGCGGCCTCCCCGTCGAGGGTGACACGACGCAGGTCGACGTAGTAGTCGGCCTCCAGACCCGAGGAGAGGGTCACCTTGCCGTGCACCACGGCCTTGTCCTTGATCTGCTGCAGCAGTGCGCCACGTACGTCCGTCGTCATACCGGCCAGCTTAAAGGCGGCGCCAGCTCCAGGTGGTCGTCGCCTCCAGTGGCTCCAGAGGCGTGACCAGGCGCGGGAGGGTGTTGAGGCCGTTGGGGGGACCGGTCTGCGGCTCGACGCACACGGCGGCCTCCTGCTCGTCGTAGACGACGACCCACTCCTCGGGGCTGGTGACCTTCAGCTCCAGCAGCCCCGGCCAGGTGAGCGTGACGTCGACCCCGCCGGGCATGCCGAAGCAGTCGTCCCAGGGGCCGGGCCGGGGGTCGGTCCGCTCGCCGGTGGGCAGGTGGTCGTCGCCTCGCTCCTCCTGCCAGGCGGGGGCGAAGTCCAGCTGTACGTCGCTGCCCCGGAGGGTGCGGTTGAACCACGGGTGCCAGCCGATCTGGGCCGGGAAGGAGGACTCGTACGTCTCCACGGACATGGTGAGCGTCAGGGAGTCCGGGGTGAGGGCGACCGCCTGGGTGACGCGGCCGGAGTACGGCCACGGCTCGACCAGGTCGTACGTCAGCACCGCCTCGTCGGCGGTGACGCGGGCGGTGCGCCAGGCGCCGTCGCGGGCGGTGCCGTGGATGGCGTGCGGCGGGGCGTTGAGGGGCATCTGCTGCAGGGCGGCCCCGTCCCGGAAGCGGCCGTCCCGGATCCGGCCGCACCAGGGGACCATCGGGAAGCACCCGAACCTCTCGCCCTGCCGCAGCAGCTCGACCCCACCGACGCGCAGCCCTCCGACCCGGCCGCCGTTCCCCGGCTGCAGCGCCACCTCCGCGTCGCCCGCGGTCAGCGTGATGTCTTCGTTACTCACGGGACGACCCTACTGGGCCGATCAAGGGCGGGTGGTGGTCAGTGACGGCGGCGGAGGGCTCGGCCCAGGATGATCGCCGAGGCCAGGGCCAGGGCCGCTGCGGGGGCCGCCCAGCGCAGGGTGCTGTTCGAGGCGACGGTCTGCGGGGCCGGTACGGGGGCGTAACGGCCGCGCGGCGGGGCGTGGTCCACTTCCTCGGCGCTGCGGCCGATCATCGTCCGGCGTGCGTGGGCCGCTTCGGCGGGCGGTTCGGAGGCATCCTCGAAGTCACGGGTGACGTCCGATTCCTCCTCGGCGCCGGTGTCGTCGGCGTCCGGCTCGTCGGCGGCGTCCGGCTCGTCATCGGCGTCCGGGGCGAGTGAGGGGGGCGGGACCTCGGTGTCGAAGACGGAGGTGTGCTCCTGAGGGGGTGCGGAAGCCGCGGTCTCCGGGGCCTGAGCTTCCGGCGTCTCCGCCTCCGTGCCCAGCCGCTCCGCCGTGCGGTTCAGCAGCCGGGTCACGGCGGAGGCGACCGTCTCCGCCGACAGTTCGGTGACGCGGCCGTCCGCCGACGCGGTGCCGTCGAAGCTGAGGGTGGAGCCGCCGTCGGTGTCGCGGACGCGGAGCGTGAGCGCGAGTTTGACCGAGCCGGTGCCGCGGGTCTCGGCGGCGTCGCCCTCGACGGCGTACGTGCCGTCCTCCTGCGCGGAGACGCGCACGGTGCCCCGGTAGGTGATGGTGGTGTTCCCGACCCGGACCTTGAGCCGCCCGGCGACGGGTTCCGCCCCCGCCTCCTGCTGGAGTCCGGGGACCGCCCGGGCGACCCGCGCGGGGTCGGCCAGCACAGCGCTCAGTCGGTCTGCGGGAACCGGAACGAACACCTCATGCTCCATGTCTGCGGAGCCTACTCGTGGTGGGCGGGTCTTATCCTCCCCTCGGCTGTAACTCGTCCGGTGTTGGTGTGGGCGTGATGATGGCGCTTCAGTACCTCGGGTGCATCAGCGTCGACGGTGGCAGTCCCGTGAGCCGAGGGGTGGGGGCGTGTCTGTCCGGGTGTAGGGGCGGGGTGGATTGGGGGGCGGCCAGGACGAAGCCCCAGTCCGATGTGGAGTCGCGGCCCGCGACACGGTACGGGGCGGTGTGCAGGCCGGCGGCGCGGATGGTCGTGTCGACCGTCCAGAAGACGCGGGGGCGGGAGGTGACCGGGCCGGTGTGGACGGTGAGCCGGCCGCCGTCGGCCAGGGCGCGTCGCGCCAGGCCGTAGAACTCCTGCGAGTACAGCTTCGTACCGGCCGTGATGCCCGGGTCGGGCAGATCCGAGATCACCACGTCGTACGCCGCCGTCGGCGCCCCGCGCAGCCAGCGGAAGGCGTCGGCCGTGGTCACGTGCACGCGCGGGTCGTCGTACGCATGCCTGTTGAGGGCGGAGAGCGCCGGGTCCCGGCCCGCCAACCGCACCATCTCGGCGTCGAGTTCGACGACGTCGACCCGCTGCACGCCCGGATGCCGCAGCACCTCCCGGGCGGCCAGGCCGTCGCCACCGCCGAGGATCAGCACGCGCGCGTGGGGGCCGTTCATCGCGGGGTGGACCAGCGCTTCGTGGTAGCGGCGCTCGTCGTCGCCGCTGACCCGGAGCCGGCCGTCGAGGAAGAGGTCGAGGGGGCGGCCGTCCGTACCGCCGGTGAGGACCACTTCCTGGACGTCGGTCTGCAGCACCACCCGGACGTCCCTGCCGTACACCGCCTGCCGGGCGGCCCGTTCGAAGTCGTCGACGAGTGCGGCGGCCCCGGCCAGGATGCCGAGGACGGCGAGATTGGCAGCCAGCATCAGCCGACGGGCGCGCCGGGTCAGGTCGCGGCGGAACAGGCCGAGGACCAGGGCGCCGCCGGCGATGACGTTGACCGCGCCGGTGAGCAGGGCGCCGGTCAACTGGCCCAGGAAGGGCAGGAGAAGGAAGGGGAAGGCCAGGCCGCCGACCAGGGCGCCCACGTAGTCCGCGGCGAACAGGTCGGCCACCGCTCCGCCCGCGTCCTGGCGGCGGATGCGCTGGATCAGCTCCATCAGCAGGGGAATCTCCGCGCCGATCAGCAGACCGATGGCGAGCGAGAAGGCGACCAGCAGCCAGCGCGGGCCGTTGGCGCACAGGCCGCCCCAGTCGCCGGTCCAGGCGAAGACGGCGTACAGGGCCATCGCGCTGCAGCCGCCGACGAGGGCGAGCGTGGCCTCGACGGCGCCGAAAGCGGCGGCCGCGTGCCGGCGCAGCCGCTTCGCGGCGAGGGAGCCGATGCCCATCGCGAACACCATGACGGACAGGACGACGGAGGCCTGGGTGACGGAGTCGCCGGTCAAGTACGAGGCGAGGGCGACGAGTTCGAGTTCGTACACGAGCCCGCAGGCCGCGCAGACGAAGACGCCCGCGAGGACCAGGAACCGTCCGGTCGCCTGCCGCACGGGGATCCGCGCGGGCGCGCGCCAGGAGGGCGGCGTGCCGGGCGGGGCCGGTGCGTACGGGTCGATCACGACTGCGACGTTACGTCACAGGTGCAGCACGCTTCGTCACCCACACGTGTGGAACCAACGGTCGTATAGGCATTCCGGGTTTGTCCGGGCGTCCCACCGGACGGGCCGGGCATCACACACCGGTCGGGTCGGCGTCGCGCGCCCGCGCCCTGACGCCCACTCTCGTCCGTGTCGCCACCAGCTGTCCGTCCTGTGGGTATGCGTGCCAGGTGCGCCAGTGGACCTGGCCCTCGTGGCGCTGGGCGAGCAGGGCCGTGAACGCGTGCGGGCTGCCGGGGAAGACGCCGACGAGGCCGTGCGGGTGGTCGGAGACGAGGGCCAGCAGTTCCTGGGCACGGCCGGCGAAGGAGCCGGGGGAGAGGACCTCGACGCGGGCCGCGAACTCGTACTCCCAGTCACCGACCCGCTTGGCGACGCCCAGCGGCAGGGGCGTGCTGCTGCCGGGGATGCACGCCACCGTCTCCGAGCAACTGACCTGCCCCTCCTGCAGGAGCACCTGGTGGGATGCGCCGAGCAGTCTCAACTGGAGCTTCGCCCCGGCCAGTTCGAGGTCGAGGGTGGCAAGGGCAGGCAGCGGTTCACGGCCCAGCGCCCAGGCGAGGTCGGCCGCGCGCGTATCGGTGTAGGAAGTGTTCAGAGTCGTGAGCATGGGTCGGCTCCGCTAGCACGCAAAAGAAAGGCGGGGTGGTCCGGCGCGCCCCGGTCGACACCGGGCGATCGGCCCGTCAGCCCGGTCAGGAAGGGTGTCCGCAGGACGTCCGAGGGCTGCGTCGGGATTTAGAGGGAATCATGAACTGGGCGCCGCCACAGCGTTTTTACCCAACTTCGTGGGGTTTCCATCCCTCAGAGGGCTCCACAGCTCAACTGTTCCACCACGGCGTACGCCTGAGCGATACGGCGTACGCCGGAGTGGGGGCGCGAAGTGGCGACAAGGGCGCCCGCCGGGAGTGAAGTCCCGGCGGGCGCCGGCGTGGATGCGCTTCCCCGTTCAGGAGCTCAGCTGCCCCGTGTCAGCTGCCTCCACCGCATCCACCCCCGCCGCCTCCGCAGGACGAGCCGCCGCCCCCGCAGGAGTGCCCGCCCCCGGAGTCGCCCGACGAGCCGGCGTCTCCCCCGCCGCCGGCCCACCAGCTGCCGCCGGAGTCCGAACCACTCCGGCTGCGCCCCCGCGCCGCCGGGCGCCGTGAACGGGTCGCGCTGCCCCGTACGCCCGCCACCACCAGTGCCAGCACGACCGCGATCACGGCCAGGATGATGCCGATGACCATGGCGTCACCCTCCTTCCAGTTCCCCCGAAGCGGCCCCCCGTGGGCGCCTCGTGTGGTGCGTGACCGGGAAATGCCCACGCCTTGCGCGCCCCAAAGCAGAGTTGAGGAAGTCCAGAGCTTGGGCGCAGGATGACCGCCATGACCGATACCTCGCGCCCCTTCCTGAACCGCCGCCTCACCGAGTTCGGGACGACGATCTTCGCGGAGATGTCCGCGCTGGCCCTGCACACCGGTTCGATCAACCTGGGCCAGGGCTTCCCGGACACCGACGGCCCGGAGGAGGTCCGCGAGGCGGCCGTACGGGCACTGCGCGACGGCCGCGGCAACCAGTACCCACCGGGTCCGGGCATCCCCGAACTGCGCACCGCCGTCGCCGCGCACCAGCAGCGGCGCTACGGGCTCACCTACGACCCCGACACCGAGGTCCTGGTCACGGCCGGCGCCACGGAGGCGATCGCCGCGGCGCTGCTGGCGCTGGTGGAGCCCGGCGACGAGGTCATCGCCTTCGAGCCGTACTACGACTCCTACGCGGCCTGCATCGCCCTGGCGGGCGGCACGCGGGTGCCGGTCACGCTGCGGCCGCACTTCGGGGAAAGCGCCTCGTTCCGGCTGGACCTCGACGAGTTGCGCGACGCGGTCACCGACCGCACCCGGCTGCTGCTGATCAACACCCCGCACAATCCGACCGGCACCGTGCTGACCCGTGCCGAGCTGGCCGCGATCGCCGAACTGGCCGTGGAGCGGGACCTGCTGGTCGTGACCGACGAGGTGTACGAGCACCTGGTCTTCGACGACGCCGAGCATGTCCCCCTGGCCGCCTTCCCGGGCATGCGGGAGCGGACGGTGACGATCGGCTCCGCCGGCAAGACGTTCTCCTTTACCGGCTGGAAGGTCGGCTGGATCACCTCCGCGCCCGGTCTCGTCACGGCCGTCCGTTCGGCGAAGCAGTTCCTGACGTACGTGGCGTCGGGGCCCTTCCAGTACGCGGTGGCCGAGGCCCTCGCCCTTCCCGACAGCTACTTCACGGCATTCCGGGACGACCTGGAGGCGAAGCGGGATCTGCTGGTGGCGGGGCTGACGGAGGCCGGCTTCGGGGTCTTCAGGCCCACGGGCACGTACTTCGTCACCACCGACATCCGGCCCCTCGGCGAGACCGACGGCTTCGCCTTCTGCCGGGGCCTGCCGGAACGCGCAGGTGTCGTCGCCATCCCGAACTCCGTGTTCTACGACCACCGTGAGGCGGGCGCACCGTTCGTGCGGTTCGCTTTCTGCAAGCGGACGGAGGTGCTTCAGGAGGCGGTGAAGCGGCTCGGGGCGCTGTAGGGGCGGCAGGGGCCAGAAGTCCGGGGTGCGGAATGAAATCCGCGCCGCTCTTTTCGCGCGGGCCGGGGTACTCGGAATCGTGAATGCCCTCGAGTTTATTTACCGGGCCTTTATTTACCGGGCCGTACAGGGGTGGGAATGCGCTTGTCCGCAATCGGTCAGCGCGCAAAACGGCAAGAGCCCGACCGGGGCACGTGACGTGGTGGTCCGTGCCCTGGCCGGGCTCTGGCCGGGTTCGGCGTGTGCCTACTCGTCGTCCTCGGGCTTCTCCGCGTCGTTGATCTCCTTCTCCAGGCCGAGCTGCTCGACCAGCCAGCGGTCGAACTCGATGGCCGCGCGCACCCAGCTCACCGTCGACGAGACGAAGAACTCCAGGTTCACGCCGGTGCCGATCAGCATCTGGGCCTCGCCGATGAGGCGGACGGTGCCGTCATCGTGGGTGTGGCTGTAGACCTTGGGCCACAGGGTCCGCCGGTTCCAGTCGTCGATGGACTCCAGAAGCTGCGACTTCTCGTCGATGGGGTGGGGGCGGTCGTAGAACGTCCGCACCGAGAAGACCTGCTGGTCACCCTCGCCACGGAACATGAAGTACGTACGGAACTGCTCCCACGGCGCCGCGAGGTCACCCTCTTCGTCGACGACGTACTTCAGCTCCATCTGGTCGAGGAGCTGCTTCACAAGGTCCTGATCCGGGACGACGGGGCCCGCCGGTCCTTGGGGCTGCGGCTGGGGCTGGCCCCCGAAGTTCGGAATCGAGGACGGGTCGATGGTCACCGTGAATTTCCCTTCGTACGGATTCCGCCATCCTCCCTCATGCGGGGAGGGGGGTGGCAACCCCCGACGGAGCCTGTCCGCCGTCGGCCGACATGATCTGGCCGGTCGGCGGAGAGATCCACTACAGCGACTTGCCCGTCGCCGGTCCCACGATCAGGCCCTCCCCGAAGGTGTCCACCCGGACCGTGTCGCCGTCCTTGATCTCGCCGGAGAGGATCTCCTTGGCGAGCCGGTCGCCGATGGCGGTCTGGACCAGGCGGCGCAGCGGGCGGGCGCCGTAGGCCGGGTCGTTGCCCTCGTCGGCGAGCCAGGCCAGGGCCTCGTCGGTGACCTCCAGGGTGAGGCGGCGTTCCGCGAGCCGCTTGGCCAGGCGGTCGATCTGGAGCCGCGCGATCCGGCTCAGCTCGTCCTTGGCCAGAGCGGAGAAGACGACCAGGTCGTCGAGGCGGTTGAGGAACTCCGGCTTGAAGGAGGCGCGGACCACCTCCAGCACCTGTTCCTTCTTCTCCTCCTCGCTGCTGATCGGGTCGACCAGGAACTGACTGCCCAGGTTCGAGGTCAGCACGAGGATGGTGTTGCGGAAGTCGACGGTCCGCCCTTGCCCGTCGGTGAGCCGCCCGTCGTCCAGCACCTGGAGCAGGATGTCGAAGACCTCCGGGTGGGCCTTCTCCACCTCGTCGAGGAGTACGACGCTGTACGGCCTGCGCCGCACCGCTTCGGTCAGCTGGCCGCCCTCCTCGTAGCCGACGTAGCCGGGCGGGGCGCCGACCAGGCGGGCGACGCTGTGCTTCTCGCTGTACTCCGACATGTCGATCCGGACCATCGCCCGCTCGTCGTCGAAGAGGAAGTCCGCCAGGGCCTTGGCCAGCTCCGTCTTGCCGACGCCCGTCGGGCCCAGGAAGAGGAAGGAGCCGGTGGGCCGGTCCGGGTCGGCGATCCCGGCGCGGGACCGCCGTACGGCGTCGGACACCGCCCGTACGGCCTCGGTCTGGCCGATCAGCCGCCTGCCGATCTCGTCCTCCATGCGCAGCAGCTTCTGCGTCTCGCCCTCCAGGAGCCGGCCTGCCGGAATCCCGGTCCAGGAGGCGACGACGTCGGCGATGTCGTCGGAGCCGACCTCCTCCTTGACCATGGTGTCCCGGGAGACCTCCTCCTCGGCCTCCGAGGCGGCCTCCAGGTCGCGCTCCAGGGCCGGGATCTCCCCGTACAGCAGCTTGGACGCGGTGTCGAAGTCGCCGTCGCGCTGGGCGCGTTCGGCCTGTCCGCGCAGTTCGTCGAGCTTCTCCTTCAGCTCACCGACCCGGTTGAGGGACTGCTTCTCCTTCTCCCAGCGGGCGGTCAGGCCGCGCAGCTCCTCCTCCTTGTCGGCGAGGTCGCGGCGCAGCTTCTCCAGGCGCTCCCGGGAGGCGGGGTCGGTCTCCTTGGCGAGCGCCAGCTCCTCCATCTTCAACCGGTCGACGGCACGCTGGAGTTCGTCGATCTCGACGGGCGAGGAGTCGATCTCCATACGCAGCCGGGATGCCGCCTCGTCGACCAGGTCGATGGCCTTGTCGGGCAGGAAGCGGGAGGTGATGTACCGGTCGGACAGGGTCGCGGCGGCGACCAGCGCGCTGTCCGCGATCTGGACCTTGTGGTGGGCCTCGTAGCGCCCCTTGAGTCCGCGCAGGATGGCGATGGTGTCCTCGACGGTCGGCTCGGCGACCAGCACCTGCTGGAAGCGCCGCTCCAGGGCCGCGTCCTTCTCGATCCGCTCGCGGTACTCGTCGAGGGTGGTGGCGCCGACCATGCGCAGCTCACCGCGGGCGAGCATGGGCTTGAGCATGTTGCCCGCGTCCATGGCGGAGTCGCCGCCGGCGCCCGCGCCGACCACGGTGTGCAGCTCGTCGATGAAGGTGATGATCTGCCCGTCGGAGTCCTTGATCTCGGCGAGCACGGTCTTCAGCCGTTCCTCGAACTCACCGCGGTACTTGGCCCCGGCGACCATGGCGCCGAGGTCGAGCGCGACGAGCCGCTTGTCGCGGAGGGACTCGGGGACGTCGCCCTTGACGATCCGCTGGGCGAGTCCTTCGACGACGGCGGTCTTGCCGACGCCTGGCTCACCGATGAGGACGGGGTTGTTCTTGGTGCGGCGGCTGAGCACCTGCACGACCCGCCGGATCTCCTGGTCCCGCCCGATGACGGGGTCGAGCTTGCCGTCCCGGGCGGCGGCGGTGAAGTCGGTCCCGAACTTCTCCAGAGCCTTGTACGACCCCTCGGGGTCGGCCGTGGTCACCCGGCGCCCGCCGCGGGCCTTGCGGAAGGCCTCCAGCAGCTTCTTCGCGTCGGCGCCCTGCCGGGTCAGCACCTCGCCGGCCGCGCCGCCCTTCGCGGCGATACCGATGAGGAGGTGCTCGGTGGAGACGTACTCGTCGCCGAGGTCCTGGGCCCTGGCCTGGGCGTCGGCGATCACGGCGAGCAGTTCGCGGTTCGGCTGCGGCGGCGCGACCGTGGACCCGGTCACGCTGGGCAGCTGGGCGAGAACCTTCTCCGCACCGGCGCGCACGGCGGCCTGATCGGCGTCGACGGCGGCCAGCAGGTCGGTGATGTTCTCGTTGTCCTGCCCCTGGAGCAGAGCGAGGAGCAGGTGAGCGGGGGTGAGGTCGGGGTGCCCCTCGGTCACGGCCCGGTTGCCGGCGGCGTTGATCGCGTCCCGGCTCCGATTGGTCAGCTCGGCGTCCACGGTATCCGTTCTCCTCCTTGCGTGAGCCTGCGTGACTCAGGCAACGTACACAAAGTTGAGTCTATTCCACTCAAGGAGAGGACGCGGCGGCATCACGGGAACGGCCGCTTCCAGCCACCGTCGAAAATGCGCCGATACCCGGAAATGTCCAGCGAAATGTCCGGGAAAAACTGCAGCGGGGTCAACGTGTTTAGGTCACGGTGACGCCGCTGCGGGGGGAAGCACCTGAGCGATCTGTTACGACGGGGGAATCGCGTCAGGCACTGCGGGGGGTGGCCGAGATGGTCATCGAATCGGAGGGCTCCGGCTCCGCCAGCCGATGGTCGCGCTGGTCCAGGTTCACAAAGATCATTCCGTACCGAATGGCACATCGCACGGGCTGCGGCGCCCCCCTAGGCCGCCGCAAACACCGGTACGCCCGCACGTCGCCGTCATCGTCCCTGGTCACCACCACGGGCTCGCCGAAGACGGTCACCATCAGCGAGTCACCGTTGTGGGGGATGGCGGTGGCCAGGTCGATGAAGTGCCAGCCGGAGCGGTAGGCGGTGGCCATTTCCCGGCGGAAGGAGCGGTCGTCGGGTGGAGTAGTCATGTCAGTCCCAGACGGTGTCAGCCGGGAACGCGGTGGTGTCCCCACTGCCGGACGCCACACTGGACACTGCTGACACTGACCGCACGCCGTCCGCCGGCGCATCACTCTTCACGCTCGAGAGGCCACTCAGCGTTCCAAAGGCCACAACGGCGGAGAAGGCGGTGACAAGCACCGAGCGAAGCATTCTCTTACGCATAGTCGGCTTCGTCCTCACTTGAAGGTCCCCTCTTCCCCCGTCGGATAAGACGATGGCTCATTCAGGCACGTCATGGCCACACAATCGATGCATCATGTTCCTGCATGTTCAGGACCCTGGGGGGTGGAGATTTGATAACAAATGGGACCAAGGCGACGCATCCCCATGCGGTGACCGAACTGTGTGACGAAGGCGGTCGGCTCTACGCCAACGCTCTCCGTACGGGACGTATCGCCCGCGCGGATGCGGAATCCGCTCCCTGCCTGATGGAGTTCGCCCTTCTCCACCCTGATCCGGACGACCCGAACTGGCTGGTGCCCCTACCGCCGTCGGTCGCCCTGGCCCAGCGGCTCAACCCCATAGAGCGCGAGATCACCGAGCGCAGGCGCATGTCGATCGAGCTGGCAGACGCCTTCGAGCCGTTCATGGCCCTCAGCGCCCAACAGGTCACGCCCGCGCACTCGATCACGGTCCTCGAAGGCCTCGACCGCATCAACTCCGCGCTCGACCTGGCCACGGCCCAGTGCCAGGTCGAAGTACTCACGGTTCAGCCGAGCCGTGGCCGACGTCCCGAGAACAGGCTTATCGAGGGACTGGAACGCGACAGGACACTCATCGAGCGGGGGGTGCGGATCCGGACCCTCTACCAGCACACTGCACGGTACAGTCCGGAACGTCTGGCCTACATGGAGCAGTTCGCCGACGGGAAGGCGGAGTACCGCACGATCGACGAGTTGGTCGAACGGCTCATCATCTGCGACGAGACCGTCGCCTTCATCCCGGTCCGCGACGACCGGCAGGTCGCATTGGAGCTTCGTCACCCGGGACTCGTCGGCTACCTGACCAAGGTCTTCGAGTTCATGTGGAACCGCGCCGTCCCGCTGAGCGCCGGCGCCCCGTACGAAACCGCCCCCGACGGCATCACCGACATCCAGCACTCCATCGCCAAGCTGCTCGTGGAGGGCCACGTGGACGAGGCCATAGCTCGCCGCCTGGGCATGAACGTGCGCACCTGCCGCGCCCACATAGCCAAGCTGGCGTCGTCGCTGGGCAGCGGCAGCCGTGCCCAACTCGGCTACTTGATTGCTCAGTCGGGAATCCTGAACCAGGATCACTGAACGCCCATGGGGAGCCACGCGTGACCGCAGGGGTACACGACCACAGTGCCGACGAGCCATGTGCAGCGGGCCTGGAGCTGTATGCGCGCGCCCTGCGTCAGGGATCCGTACCGGAGGCCGAGGCGGCGCCGGTGGCGTGCGCCGTGCGTGCCGGGCTGCTCGAGCCGGATCTGGAGGACTTCCGGCGACTACGACCTGTCGCCCCGGTCCTCGCCCTCCCGCGGCTGCTGCGCAACTCCGCGCAGCGCATCGCTGACGAAAGGCGTCGCGAGGAGCGGCTGGCCGAGATGTTCGAGCAGCTCATGAGGATCGACGGTCGGTGCAAGGCGACGGCGGACCCGACGGTAATCAGGATCCTGAACGGTTTCGAGCAGATCGACCTGGTGATCGGCCAGGTCATGGCCGGCGCCTGCGAGGAGCTGCTCGCCATTCAGCCCTACAACCGCCGCCCCAAGGCGACCCTCGGGGCCGCCTTGGAGCGTGACCAGGCGCTGCTCGACCGTGGTGGGCGGATCCGCACCCTCTACCAGCACACATACCGGCACTCACCCGTCATCCACAGCCGCTACGAGCTGCTGAGCGGGGACGTGGAGGCCCGGACCCTGGACGAGGTCACCGAGCGCCTCCTCGTCATCGACCGGACGGTCGCCTTCATCCCGGCCAGCAAGGACCGATCGCTCGCAGTGGAGGTCCGCCACCCTCCGCTGGTCGCCTTCTTCGTCACCACCTTCGACCGCCTCTGGCGCCTGGCCACCCCCATGTACCCCGAAGCGGCCCCGCAGCCCTCCCTCAACGGCATCACCCCCCGCCAACGCGCCATAGCCGCCCTCCTCGTCGAAGGCCACACCGACGCCGTCATAGCCGACCGCCTGGGCATGAACGTCCGCACGGCCCGCGTTCACATCGCCAAACTCGCCGCCACCCTCGGCAGCGAAAGCCGGGCCCAACTCGGCTATCTCATCGCACAGTCGGGGATCCTTGATCAGGAAGGCTGATCGCGGCCTTCGCCGGGCCTATGGGGCGTGGCGGGCCGTCCAGGCCCACCTGGGCGATGCGGACGCCCAGCTGCGTCCGGCTCGCCGCCCCCAGTGTCTCGGACAGCCGGGCGATGTGGGCCCGGCAGGTGCGGACACTGATCCCCAGCCGTTCCGCGATCACCGCGTCCTGGTGGCCCTCCGCCAGGAGTGCCGCGATGGACTGCTCACGGTGGGAGATGCCCTCGATGCCGGTGTCGGGGAGGGGGGCGGTCAGGGGGATCGCGAGGCGCCACAGGCGGTCGAAGACCGTCACCAGGTACTCGACCAGCGCGGGGTGACGCAGCTCCAGCGCCATCGTGCGGTCGGCGTTCGCGGGGATGAAGGCGACCGTGCGATCGAAGAGGATCAGCCGGTCGATGACCTCGTCCAGGGTGCGCGCCTGAACCGCGTCGCCCATCAGGTCGAGGTAGTTCAGCAGGCCCTGCCCGTGCCGGGCCACATGGTTGTACAGGTCGCGCATGCGCACACCCCGGCCGCGCAGCGCGAGCGCCCGGTGCAGGCCCTCGGAGAGCTCGTGCTCGCGCCGGATGCCGCCGGGCTGGACGGTGAGGACCTCCGTCGTGCACTCCTCGGTCGCCTTGTCCAGGGCCGCCTGGATGCGGGAGGAGCCGTCCAGGACCCGGATGGCGGTGCCCTCGCCGGCTCCCGCCGTGGACGTGCGCCCACCGAGACCGGCGTACCACTCGAAGGCCGTGACCGCCGAGCCCATCCGCCGCTGGCTGGCGCTGATCTCGTCGTACACCCCGCGCAGCAGCCGGGTCATGACCTCCTGCGGCGAGGTCGGCACCAGCCAGTCCATGTCGTCGGGATCGGGGTGCAGCAGGGCGAGTTCCAGCAAGCAGGGCACCGCGTCGGCATCGCCGCGCGGCACGCGTCCCCGCCGCACGGCCCGGGAATACACACGATCCCCGGCCTCGCACAGTCGGTCAGCACCATGTGGATGCTCGTCCGTCCCGTGCCCGGCCATGGCCCATCCCACCCCCGGTTCCAGCGTCTTCCGCAGCGCAACTATGCGCGGACGGGACCTGCTCCGCAACACGGCTCACTCCCCGGCACCCGAGGGAAACCACCGGTATGGCTGGATTCGCCCCCCACCCCCGGCTGTCCCGTTGCAACAACCTGCAACCGCCGGAGGGGGCTCGCGCCGACGACGCGAGCCCCCTCCCGTGCAGGACTGTGCAGGGCTACTTGAGCCCGATGGCCGTGCACGCGGCCTTGTACTCGGCGGTGCAGATCTCCGAGACCTTGTAGATGCCGTCCGCGACGACCGTGTCCTTGATGTTCTCCTGGGTCAGGGCGGTGACGGTGACGAGCTGGGCGGGGATGCCCTTGTCGGTGGGGCTGTCGACCTTGTCGCGGGTGAGGGCGTCGAACTGGATGTCCTTGCCCTGAACCTTGGCCACGGCCATCTCGGCGGCGGCCTCGGCCTCCTGCGGGTAGGACTTGTACACGCTCATGAACTGCTCGCCGGTGACGATCCGCTGCACGGCCACGAGCTCGGCGTCCTGCCCGGTGATCGGCGGCAGCTCGGTCACGCCGGCGGCCTCCAGGGCCTCGATGACGCCGCCGGCCATGCCGTCGTTGGCGGCGTAGACGGCGGCGATGTTGTCCCTGCCGATCGCCTCGATGGCCTCGGCCATGTTGGCCTGGGCGTTCTCCGGCTTCCAGTCCTTGGTGTCGAAGGACTGGGCGATGGTCACGTTGCCGTTCAGCTCGGACAGCGCGCCCTGCTTGAACTGCTTGGCGTTGGGGTCGGTGGGCGAGCCGTTCATCATGACGATCTTGTCGGAGGTGTCGATGTCGCTGCCGAGCGCCTCGAGGAGGCTGCGGCCCTGGACCTCGCCGACGAGTTCGTTGTCGAAGGAGATGTACGCGTCGATGGGACCCTCGGCGAGCCGGTCGTAGGCGATGACCGGAATGCCTGCTTCCTTGGCCTTTTCGACGCTGCTCGCGATGGCGTGCGCATCGACGGCGTCCAACAGGATGACATCGACCTGGTCGTCGATCATCTGCTGGAGCTGGCTCGCCTGCCTGGTCGCGCTCGCGTCGGCGTTGGCGTACTGGACCTTGCCCTTGTTCTTGGTGAGGGCGGAGACCCGCTCCTTGATGATGGGGTAGTCGAACTTGTCGTAGCGCGTGTTGGCCTTCTCCGGGAGCAGCAGGCCCACCGTGACGTCGTTGCCCTTGGTCGGGCTCGCGTCGGCACTGCCGCCCGTCGCGCCCAGCACGCCACAGCCTGCCAGCGACAGGGTCAACGACGATGCGACCACGGATATGGCGATACGACGACGCATACGGGAGCTCACTTCTACTGCCTTCCGGACATGGTCGCGACACTGCGACCCGGATGACTGGAAAGCCAACGCGTCGGCGGCCCTCAGCGTCAAGGGAAACTACTTAACGAGATGAAAACATCACGTTCCGCTTAGCGCGTGAACACTCCGCGAAACCCCGTCCCGACGTCCTTCACGCCCCCTCCATGCAAAGGGAGTTGGCGCGTGGACGAAGATCCACACAGCCAACCCCTTGAACAGCTGAGCTGAGCCAGAAAAGCAGGGGCCCGGAGGCGGCTCACACCGCCCCCAGGCCCCCGCACACATCCGCGTCCGTCCGAGGACTGCTGCCGCTTGGGCCGCCACACCACCAACGCGCTGGTCTGCTGCACCTCCTGGTACGGCACCAGGTCGCGCCGGTACGAGGCGTGCACCGCGGCCTCGCGCTGCTGCATCGCCGCGGCGGCACCGTCGAGGGCGGCCTCCAGCTCGGCCACCCGGGACTGGAGGGCCGCGACCTGGTTCTCCAGTTCGATGATGCGCTTGATGCCTGCCAGGTTGATGCCCTCGTCCTGCGACAACTGCTGGACGGTGCGCAGCAGCTCGATGTCGCGGGCCGAGTAGCGGCGGCCCCGGCCGGCCGTGCGGTCCGGAGACACCAGGCCCAGGCGGTCGTACTGGCGCAGTGTCTGCGGGTGCAGGCCGGACAGCTGGGCCGCGACCGAGATGACGTAGACCGGAGTCTCCTCGGTCAGTTCATACGGGTTGCGTCGACGGCCGTCCATCTGACTCATGCTCCCTTCGCGGCCTGGAACAGCTCCGCCCGCGGGTCCTCGCCCGCGGTCGCCTCGCGATACGCCTCGAGTGCGTCACGAGCCTTCCCCGTCAGGTCCTTCGGGACACTCACCTCGACGGTGACCAGGAGGTCGCCGCGGGTGCCGTCCTTGCGGACCGCGCCCTTGCCCCGGGCCCGCATGGTGCGGCCGTTGGGCGTGCCCGGAGGCAGCTTCAGGGTGACCGGCGGGCCGCCCAGGGTGGGGACCCTGACCTCGCCGCCGAGTGCCGCCTCCGCGAAGGTCACGGGGACGGTCACGGTCAGGTTGTCGCCCTTGCGGCCGAACACCGGGTGGGCGTCGACGTGCACGACGACATACAGGTCGCCCGCCGGGCCGCCCCGCTCGCCCGGTGCGCCTTTGCCCCGCAGGCGGATGCGCTGGCCGTCCGACACCCCGGCGGGGATACGGACCTGCATGGTGCGGGACGACTTCGCGCGGCCCGAGCCCTTGCAGACCTCGCAGGGGTTCTCCGCGATCAGGCCCCGGCCCTTGCAGTCCGGGCACGGGTCGGTCAGGGAGAAGCCGCCGCCCGAGCCGCGCGCCACCTGGCCGGTGCCGACGCACGTCGGGCACACGCGCGGTGTGCCGTTCGCGTCGCCGGTGCCCGAGCAGGCCTTGCACGGTGACTGGGAGGACATCCTGAGCGGCACCGTCGCGCCCTCGATCGCCTCGGTGAAGCTGAGGGTGACCTCGGACTCGATGTCCTGGCCGCGGCGCGGCTGCGTCCGCGTCCCGGTCGTGCCGCCCCGGTTGAACAGGCCCCCGAAGACGTCACCGAGTCCGCCGCCGAAGCCGCCGGCTCCGCCCCCGCCCTGGGGACCGCCTCCGAAGAGGTCGCCCAGGTCGAAGTTGAACGAGCCGCCGCCCGCGCCGGGGCCCGGGCGGAAGCCGCCGTTGCCGAACAGGGCGCGGGCCTCGTCGTACTCCTTGCGCTTCTTGGGGTCGCCGAGGATGTCGTTCGCCTCGGAGATCTCCTTGAAGCGCTCCTCGGCCCTGGCGTTTCCCTTGTTGGCGTCCGGGTGGTACTCGCGGGCGAGCTTGCGGTACGCCTTCTTGATCTCGGCCTCGGTGGCGTCCTTGGGGACGCCGAGGACCTTGTAGTAGTCCTTCTCGATGAAGTCCTTGGTGCTCATCCCCGACGTCCCTCCTTCCTCGTCAGTTCAACGTCAGCCCTCGTCCGGGCCACCGTTCTCCTTGTCGTCGCCCTCGGCCGGTTCCTCGGCCTTGACCGTCTGCGCGCCCGGCTGCGGCTCGGCGACGGCCACCCGCGCGGGGCGGATGGTGCGCTCGCCGATGCGATACCCCGGCTGGAGGATCGCGACGCAGGTCGTCTCCGTGACGTCCGGCGCGTAGGAGTGCATCAGGGCCTCGTGGATCGTCGGGTCGAAGGGCTCGCCCTCCTTGCCGAACTGCTGCAGGCCCATCTTGGCCGCCACGGTCTCCAGCGACTCGGCGACGGACTTGAAGCCGCCGACCAGCTCGCCGTGTTCCCGCGCGCGTCCGATGTCGTCGAGCACGGGCAGGAGCTCGGTCAGGAGGTTCGCGACGGCGATCTCCTTGACCGTGATCCGGTCGCGCTCGACCCGGCGGCGGTAGTTCTGGTACTCGGCCTGAAGCCGCTGGAGGTCCGCGGTGCGCTCGTTGAGCGCGGTGCGCACCTGGTCCAGCTGGGCCAGCAGACCGGCATCTGCGCTTGCGTCCCCGGCCGGGGCCGCCCCCTCTGCGGGAGCGGCCTGCGGCTCGGCGTCGTCAGGAGTGGCGCCGGAGGGGACGTCGGGCTTCTCTTCGAAGCCCGGGGTCTCCTCCGTCACGCGGCACCGTCCTTACGCTCGTCGTCCACGATCTCGGCGTCCACGACGTCGTCGTCGGCCGGCTTGGCCCCACCGGCGGTGGCACCCTCGGGGCCACCCGCGGCCTGCGCGGCATTGGCGTCGGCGTACATGGCCTGGCCCACCTTCTGGGAGACCGCGGCGACCTTCTCGGTGGCCGTGCGGATCTCGGCGGTGTCCTCGCCCTTCAGCGCGGTCTTCAGCTCCTCGACGGCGGCCTCGACCTCGGTCTTGACGTCGCCCGGGACCTTGTCCTCGTTGTCCTTGAGGAACTTCTCGGTCTGGTAGACGAGCTGCTCGCCCTGGTTGCGGGTCTCGGCGGCCTCGCGGCGGCGGTGGTCCTCCTCCGCGTACTGCTCGGCCTCCTGGCGCATCCGGTCGACCTCGTCCTTCGGGAGCGAGGAGCCGCCGGTGACGGTCATCTTCTGCTCCTTGCCGGTGCCGAGGTCCTTCGCCGTGACGTGCATGATGCCGTTGGCGTCGATGTCGAAGGAGACCTCGATCTGCGGGACGCCGCGCGGCGCCGGCGGCAGACCGGTCAGCTCGAACATGCCGAGCTTCTTGTTGTAGGCCGCGATCTCGCGCTCGCCCTGGTAGACCTGGATCTGCACCGACGGCTGGTTGTCCTCGGCCGTGGTGAAGATCTCCGAACGCTTCGTCGGGATCGTCGTGTTGCGCTCGATCAGCTTGGTCATGATGCCGCCCTTGGTCTCGATGCCGAGGGACAGCGGGGTCACGTCCAGCAGCAGGACGTCCTTGACCTCGCCCTTGAG
>NZ_JBQQCE010000154.1:0-20212 GCF_052245645.1 Streptomyces sp. KR55
GCCGGCCAGCGCAGGCGCGGGAAAGCGGTCCTGCAACTCACCGAGGCTCTCACCCTGTTCAGGGATGTAGGCGGCGACGTAGACGAGCCCGACGACGTTGTCCGCGATACCCGCCACGGAGATGACCGCGCCGCCGTAGGAGTGGCCGGCCAGGACGACCGGGCCGTCGATCTGGGAGACCACAGAGGCCACGTAGGCGGCGTCACGAGCCAGGCCGCGCAGCGGGTTGGCCACTGCGAGAACCCTGATGCCGTCGCGCTGGAGCTCGTCGATGACCCCGAGCCATGCGGCTGCGTCGGCGAAGGCGCCGTGCACGAGGACGACCGTGGGAGGAGCAGGAGACATGTGCAGCTCTTTCTTCTCACACCGTGTTCAGTGCAGTGTGCAGGGTGTGGGCGGCCTGGGTGATGGCGGCGTCGGCGGCGTGGGTTTCGCGCAGCGCGTTGAGCATGACGAAGTCGTGGATGACGCCTTGGAAGCGGACGGCGGTGACAGGCACGCCGGCCTCGCGGAGCTTGTTGGCGTAGGCCTCGCCCTCGTCGCGCAGGACGTCGGCCTTGGCGGTGATGACCAGGGCCGGGGGCAGACCGGTGAGCTGTTCGGTGGTGGCGCGCAGCGATGAGGCGGTGATCTCGGCCCGCTCGTCCTCGTCGGTCGTGTACTGGTCCCAGAACCACTGCATGCCGTCGCGGCGCAGGAAGTAGCCGGTCGCGAACTGGTGGTAGGAGCCCGTGTCGAAGGCGGTGTCGGTGACCGGGTAGAACAGGACCTGCTGAACGAAGTGCACGTCGCCGCGTTCCTTGGCCATCAGGGTGAGTGCGGCACTCATGTTGCCGCCTACGGAGTCGCCGGCCACGGCCAACCGGGCCGCGTCCAGGCCCTTGGAAGCACCCTGCTGCACGATCCAGCGGGCCACGGCGTAGTTCTGCTCGATCGCCACCGGGTAGCGGGCCTCGGGCGAGAGGTCGTACTCGGGAAAAACCACGGCAGCGTCCGCGTCGACGGCGAGTTCGCGGACCAAGCGGTCGTGGGTGCGGGTGTTGCCGAACACCAGTCGGCGCCGTGGAGGTAGAGGATGACCGGCAGGGTGCGGTCGGTGCCGGCCGGCTTGACGATGCGGGCGCGGATGCTGCCGGTGGGGCCACCGGAGACGTTGATTCATTCTTCGTCGACGGCGGGCTTGGTGATGTCGCCCGACTGCACCTCGTCGACGGCCTTGCGGCCCTCGGCCGGGGGCAGGTCGAACAGGTAGGGCGGATTGGCGGTCGCCTCGGCGAACGCGGCCGCGGCCGGCTCCAGAACCGGTTGAACCGGCTCAAAGCTGTGAGACATCCCAGACTCCTTGTCCGTGAAGGGAAGCCGGTCTACCGGCAGAAGAAGGTGAAGGGGGAAAGCGGAGCCGCCCGTGGCCCGCGACGCCACGCTATGCCACGGTGGCCTCGCGCATGACGCGTCCGCGCACCGGTGCTGGCGTCGCAGCGCACTTGAGTGGCCCGTCGGTGGCGCTGGTGCGTCAGTGGTCTCGTTCTGCGGCGGAGGCCGACTCCTGCCATTCACTGGGCGACACGCCGTAGTTCTGGCGGAAGAGACGACTGAAGTGAGAAGGGCTGGCGAACCCCCAACGCTGCGCGACCGCGGCCACCGAACGCCTACGATTCGACGTGCGGCCCAGGTCGCGGCGGCAGGCGTCGAGCCTGCGCTGCCGTATGTGTGTGCTCACCGTCGTTCCATCGCTCTGGAACAGCTTGTGCAGGTAGCGGACGGAAATGTGGTGGGCGCGAGCGATGGACTCCGGCGACAGGCCCGGATCCATCAGATTTTCGTCGATGTAGGACCGTATGCGGGCCAGCATCGCGCCGACGACATCGGAGGACTTCGACCGGTACGGCACGAGAAGTTCCGCGACGAGCAGGGCGACGAGGTCCACGGCGTTGAGGGCGAGCCGCTTGCCGTTTGTCGACTGCCACAGTTCGTCCTCGCTGAACAGCGAGGCCAGGAACCTCGACGCCAGTGCCGCCATACCACCGGCCGCGCTGACCCGGACGCCCGCCAGGTGCCGCACCTCGTCCTGGGTGATCCGTAGATACGCGCAGGGAATACGGAAGAACATCAATCCGTCGCCGCGTGCCAGGCACTCGGGGCGCAGGGCGTCGAGGAGGAACAGGTCACCGGTTGTCGAGGAAGGCTGAGTTCCTGGGGCCGCGAACGTTACAGGTGGGGCGTCAAGCCCCAGGTACAAGAATGCGTCGTCTCCCCGGAGCGATGCCCAGGGGAGTGTCCTGCAGTGGCCGGAATCAGCGCCTTGCGGAATGGGATGAACACGTTGTTCTGTGTTTTTCGGCATGCGCGAAATGACCGACCTGGCCATCGTGAACTCCAGTCGTGTCGCTGAACGTCTTGGTGATGTGAAGTCCGCGCGTGCGCGCGGGATTTATGGGATCGCGATGGGAAGGTTGCTGCCCGCCCCTGCGGACAAGAACGTGTCGGCCACCGTGTTGAAGGCCAGAGGGTTCTCCAGGAAGGGGAAGTGGGAGTTCGCCACACTGGACGGGAAGACGTGGAGCTGCGCGTCAGGGATCTGTTCGGCGATGAACTTCTGCGAGACCGGACTCACATGGCTTCCCTCGCAGCCGATCACCAGGGTCGGCACGTCCACTCGGCGAAGAACATCGCGCCAGTCCTGCGCGCAGTGGTCATAGAGCAGGGGAACGCCGGCGTAGGCCGGGGTCGACTTGATCTGCTCGGCGACGAACCCGAGGATTCCGGGGTCGGGGTCACCGGAGAACATGCTGCGCACGAAGTCGTTGCGAACCTTGTCGCCGTCCGGGCCCGCCAGCGCCGCACCGAGTTCCAGCAGCCCGGCGACATCGAAGATGGCGCCGCAGTCGCGCTGCTCCTGGGGGGTCAGCCAGGGAACGGCCGCCACGGCCGCGGGCTGGTCCACCGCGATGAACCGGCGGATGCGGCCGGTGCCGTACTGGTCGATGAAGCTCCACCACACCGAGACACCCATCGACCAGCCGAGCGCGTCGAAGTGATCGAGGCCCAGGTGATCGATGAGATCGAGGACGTCGCGGGCCAGCCGGGCGATGCGGTAGCCGTGCTGCGGTTTCTCCGACAGCCCGTGTCCCCGCAGGTCCAGGGTGATGACGCGGCGGGCGGGAGCCAGACCCTCCAGTTGGTGCCGGAACATCTCCTGGGTCTGCCCCCAGCCGTGCAGCATGACCAGAGGAAGGCCGTCGCCGCCGCTGTCCCGATAGGTCAGCCGCACGCGGTCATTCGTCGTCATCTCACCCATGGATCCTGCTCACTCTCCTACCCGGCCTTCACGACGTACCGTGTGCCGTCGTCTCGGCGACCCCACGCGATGACGAGTCGACGTCTTCGTCGGCTCGAGCATGACCCCAGTGTCGTTTGATCAGGTCGGCCGCCACCACCGCGCTCCGTAGGAATTGGTCGACGAGATCCACGTCAGTCTGTAGTAGCGGATCCGACGGGCCGGGGCAGGGGCCGATGCTCGGCCCGTTCAGCTGGTGGCGTCGGGCCCGTCCGGTTGCAGCAGTTGCCGGATGCGCAACCCCAGGTGCAGGGTCAGCCGGTCCGCGCCGCTGTCCAGGTCGAGTCCGGTGATCTCCTGGATCTGGCGTAGCCGGTAGTACAACGAGGTGCGGTGGATCTGCAGGGCTTCCGCGCTCCTGGGGACCGAGCCGGCGTGCTCCAGGAAGGACCGCAACGTCTCCTCCAGACGATGCCCGCCGGGGGCCGCGAGCAAGGCGCTCAGCGGCTTGGGCAACAAGGAGGCGTCAAGGGCGTGATCGGGAAGCTGCAGGAGGACGGCGAACTCCCTCAGCTCCTCCCAGTCGCCGATACGCTCGAAGCGCGGCATCCGGCGGGCCGCACGGGCTGCCACCAGTGCCTGTTGGTGGGAGACCCACGCATCGGCCACACAGGTCTGACGCCCACCGATGCCCATCACGGGAGCGGCGGCGGGATCCAGGAAGGTATCGAGGGCTTCCACGATCCGACGGGACTGCTGCTTCAGCTCCCGCGGATCCGGCGCTTTCTCGCTCAGCTGCAGCAGAACCGCGTGGTCGGCGCCGACTGCGACGGCGCCGCGCGCCGACCGGGTTCGGCGGAACCTCTCCAGCGCGCCCCGGAGCGCGGTCTCGACCTGCCCTGGCGGCTCATGGGGACCGGCCACCTGCACGACGCTGACCACGGCGTGTGAGGCGTCGGGAAGTATGCCGGTGTCCAGAATCTGCTGCTTGGCCCCGGCGCGCGCGGTGGGGCTGGTGTCCAGCAGGGCCCAGAGCAGTTCCTGCTCGCCGCTGTCCTCGGCCTGTTCGGCCACATGCTCCGCGTACATCTGAGCCGCGATGGCCTGGGCTGACTTTGCGATGGCGTCCGTGTCGTCCGTGGTCAGGTTCATGCCAGCCGAGACGACCATGAGCAGGCCGAGCAGATGCCCGCGCTCCCGCAGCGGCACGCAGTACCGCGGAAGCATGCCCAAATCGTCGCGGCCTTTGATGTACCCCGGCTGCGCCCACTGGGCGACGCCCTGGTCGAGCACGTACCGGATGACCTCGCTGTCAGCGAGCCCCTGCAGCAGGCTGCGCACCCGAACCCGGTCAGCGTCCCCGAAATGCCGACTGGAGCAGATGAACCTGACGAGGGGGTCATCGAGGACCACGGAACGCTGCAGTGTCTCTGCCAGCTCCTCCACGAGTTCCTGTAGTGCGTTGCTGCCCACCCGAGCCCGTTGGAACTGTTCAGCCATGATCATCCTTCCCGTCATGATCATCCCTCCCTTGCTCCTCTTTCTACAAGTCGTGAAACCTGGAGTCCAAACTTTCGACAGTGTGAGGTGCGGCATGGCACTCGCCCCGTCGCATCCGATGTGCAATCGTGAATTTTTCGACGGGGTTGGGGTCGGGCTCGTTCGAGATGTCGACCGGGTTCGGCCGGCAAAGCGGCCTGCGGCGCGCCGGGAGCCTGGCGGCAGGGCGGCGCGGTCGGTCAACTGCGAAATGGCAGGAAGGCGGCGTGGCCCTCATGACCTGCTGGGCGGGTGGCTTTAGCGCATCGGCGTCGGTTTCCAAGCGTGTTGTCGACGGCTGTGAACCGGCGGCCTGGGCTTGGTCCTTGACTCGGCGTGCTGGGCGAGGTTGTGCATGTGGGCGACGGCACCGGCAGTCACCGAAGAACTGATGGCTCGCCATGCGGACGATCACGTGGTCGGCTTGCTCGTCCCCCGGGACGAGCGGCATCGCGTCGTGCACACCGTCGAGCGGGGGACCGGGCTCCCCAGTGTTCGCCCGAGACTCCTTCACGGCCCTCGGTGTCGAGCCATGGTGCGAACTCGCCCGCCAGGACTCCGCTCGGCGGGCGAGGGCGGCAAGCGTCAAAACCGTACCGACTGGGACCTGCTCACACCTCGAGAGCTGCACATTGCCCATGTCGCAGTGGAAGGCCTCTCCAACAAGGAGATAGGCCGGCAACTGCATCTGTCACCGCGAATGATCGGCGCGCACCTGTACCGCGTTTTCCCGAAGCCAGGGATCGCCTCTCGCGGCCAGCTGAGGGACAAGCTGAGCGCGAGCGGAGCATGCCCCTCCTGTCCGCGCGCACGCTTGTTGTCCCTCACCGCACAGTTGGAGTGATACGCAAAGAAACCCCTGTGTCCGCACCCGACTCAGGCCTAGCCTGCCGCCGTGGGTCCGTCGGAGATGCGTACGGACCACACGGACCGCTCCGGGCCTTCGCTCGCTCTGCCGTGCGTACTGACAGGCGTATCG
This sequence comes from Streptomyces sp. KR55, assembly GCF_052245645.1. NCBI lineage: Bacteria > Bacillati > Actinomycetota > Actinomycetes > Kitasatosporales > Streptomycetaceae > Streptomyces > Streptomyces sp. KR55. The sequence continues at coordinate 5,796 of NZ_JBQQCE010000154.1, forward strand.
GCCCAACGTCAGGAAATTGTTGAATATGAAATCATGCTTGAGTGAGAGGGTGTGCGATGAGCAACGTCGAGAGGGACCCCACCGAACTGCGCTGCGGGGCGTCGGATCATGGTGAGCAGGTGCCGGTCGTCGAGGTCCTCTCTGCGCGGGACGTTCCGTTGGGTGGGCCGAGGGCGATGACGGTGCGGCGCACGTTGCCGCAGCGGGCCCGGACGCTGATCGGGGCCTGGTGCTTCGCGGACCATTACGGCCCCGATGACGTCGCCGATACGGGCGGCATGGATGTCGCGCCTCATCCGCACACCGGTCTGCAGACGGTGAGCTGGCTGTTCAGCGGGGAGATCGAGCACCGCGACAGCCTGGGCAGCCACGCTTTCGTACGGCCCGGGGAGCTGAACCTGATGACGGGCGGGTACGGCATCAGCCACTCGGAAGTGTCCACCACCCGCACCACGATCCTGCATGGCGTCCAGCTGTGGGTGGCGCTTCCCGAGGAACACCGGCATACCGGCCGTGACTTCCAGCACTACGTCCCGAGCCCGGTCCGGGTGGACGGGGCCGACATCAGGGTGTTCCTGGGATCGCTCGCCGGTGACACCTCTCCGGTGCGGACGTTCACGCCCTTGCTCGGCGCCGAACTCGTCCTCGAGCCGCGCTCGTCGATCACGCTCGCCCTGGATCCAGGCTTCGAGCACGGTCTTCTCGTCGACCAGGGGGATGTCCGCATGTCCGGAAAGCTCTTGCACGCGGCCGAGTTGGGCTACCTCGGCACGGGATACGACACGCTGACGCTGACGAACGAGACGGATACCGCCGCTCGGGCGGTCCTGCTCGGCGGGACGCCGTTCGAGGAGCAGATCGTCATGTGGTGGAATTTCATCGGTCGGAGCCACGAAGACATCGTCGATGCCAGGGAAGCGTGGCAGAACGCGTCCGACCGCTTCGGCAAGGTCGATGGTTACGACGGCGACCGACTCCCGGCGCCCGCCCTGCCGAACGCCACCATCGCACCGCGCAAGAACCCCACGCGCCACTGAAAGGCACACGATGACGCAGCCCGCCGCCGCTCCGACCGTCCAGCGAGTGGACGCCAAGCACCGTTACGAAATCCTCGTGGACGACAAAACCGCCGGCCTCACCGCGTATCGCGACCGCGACGACCAGCGCGTTTTCTACCACACCGAAGTCGACGACGCCTTCGCCGGACAGGGTCTGGCCTCGATACTCGTACAGCAGGCGCTGACCGACGTACGCAGCTCAGGGAAGCGGATCGTGCCGGTCTGCCCCTACGTGGCGAAGTTCCTCAAGAAGCACGAAGAATTCGCCGACATCACCGACCCGGTCACCCCCGAGATCCTGAAGTGGCTGGACACCGTGCACCAGCACTGACCGTCCGAGCCGGGGCCACGCGAGCGTAACGAGGCTCGGCGGGTCCGGACAGCGCTGGGGCGCACGCGCAGCCACGCAGACCAGCCCCAAGGCGCCTGGGACTTCGGAGCCGGGCCTCGGCTTCAGCGCCTCCACCGCGACGGGCGGTCTCGACGGCAACGGACGGAGGACAACAGTCGTCTGCGAGGGAGCCGGCCCCTACCGGGTGTGCGCGTTCTTGGTGTGCTCGAGCGATGGAAGGGCGGGCTCAGCCGCGGTAGCGGTGGAGGGCGACGTGCACGGTGTCGAGGGCCTGGACGAGGGCGGCGCGGGCGGCGTCCGTGCCGCGCAGGGGATCGAGCATCATGAAGCCGTGGATCGTTCCGTGGTAGCGCATGGACACCACCGGGACGCCTGCCGCCCGGAGCTTCGCAGCGTAGGCCTCGCCCTCGTCGCGCAGGACATCGGCCTCGCCGGTGACCACCAGTGCCGGGGGGAGTCCGGTCAGTTGTTCCAGCGAGGCCTGCAGCGGTGACGCGGTGGCCTCGCACCGCCGCCGCACCTCGGGCAGGTACTGGTCCCAGAACCAGCGCATGGTCTCGCGGCCGAGGTAGTAGCCCTTGGCGAACTCCCGGTAGGAGGGGGTGTCGAAATCGGCGTCGGTGACGGGGCAGAACAGCACCTGCTGCACCAGGTGCACGTCTCCCCGCTCCTTGGCGAGCAGGGTCAGTGCCGCCACCAGGTTGCCGCCCGCCGAGTCGCCCACGGCGGCCATCCGACTTCCGTCCAGGCCGATCTCGCCGCCTCGCTCGCAGATCCACTTCGCGACCGCGTAGCACTGCTCGACGGCGACCGGATACTGCGCCTCGGGGGCGCGCTCGTACTCGACGAAGACCACGGCCGCGTCCGTACCGAGGGCGAACGCGCGCACCAGGCGCTCATGGGTGCCGGCATCACCCAGGACCCAGCCCAGCCCGTGCAGGAACAGCACGACGGGGATCTCGCCGACGCTGTCGGCGGGCCTGACCACCTGCACCCGTACGTGACCGGTCGGCCCGCCCGGCAGTGCGAACCACTCCGTGGAGGTTGCCTCCTCGTCGGGAGGGTCGGGGTCGTCCTTCCCTTGGAGACGGGCAAGGTCCAGCCGGGCCTGTGCCAGGTCCGGGTCGTGCGCCGACGGTGGGCAGGTGTGCCGGGTCACGAATGCTCGGGTGGGGCGGTCCAGGACCGGGTGCCGAACGGACAAAGGGGCGAAGTCGGTCACACGGTCTCCTGCCGAGAGGGCCGAGGGGGCCTGAAGCGAAAGGGTTGTTCGGTGCACCGGGTGCCTGGTCGAGCGGCGGAACGCGATGCTGCGGCTGCCGGGCCGGGGCACTGCCGCCGCAGGCACAGGGCGGCCCGCACGGCTCTGAGCGGGGACCTTACCCGCTGGACGGCGGGAGGTCAGCGACTGGCCGGTCAGCACTGTGGACATCGGCGGCGGCCTTTGGGACGGTCCCGGGCGCCGAGGTGACCGCCGGGGACCGCCCGACGTCGTCCTGCGCGGTGCGCTTGCGCCATTCACGGGGGGAGACGCCGTAGGCGGCGCGGAAGGCCCGGCTGAAGTGGGCGGGGTTGACGAAGCCCCACCGCTGGGCCACGGCGGACACGGTGGGGGCTGTCCTGCCGCGACGGGCCAGTTCGCGGCCGCACTCCTCCAGGCGCCGTTGCCGGATGAGCCCGCCGACGGTGGTCCCCTCGCCTTCGAACAGCCGGTGCAGGTACCGGACGGAGATCCGGTGCGTCCGGGCGATGCTCTCCGGCGACAGGTCCGGGTCGCCCAGGTTCCGGTTGATGTGGTCGCGGACGCGCAGCAGCAGGTGGCTGCGGGCGGTGTCCGCGTCCGTGCCGCCCAGGTGGGCCCGCTCGGCGATCAGGGTGGCGAACAGGTCGACGACATTGCCGGCCAGCCGGTTCGCGACGGCCGGCGGATAGCCGTCGGTCGAGGAGGCCAGGGTGGCCAGGAACGGGAGCAGCATCGCGCCGAAGCCGTCCCCGGTGCCGATGGCGTTGCCCGTGACCTGCCGGATGTCGCTGTCCGGCACACCCAGCGTGCGGCGGGGCAGTTGGAAGACGTGCGTGGCGAACCGCTGCGGATAGTCGAAGGAGTACGGCCGGGTCGTGTCGTACACCACCAGGTCTCCCTCGCCCACCTCGGCCCGCCGGCCGTCCTGGATGAAGGTGGCCGTGCCAGATATCTGGACACCGACCGCCACCAGCGCCTCGGACGATCGGGCGATCAGTGCCGGGGTGCGGCTGACCCGCTCCGCGTCGGCCTCCATGGTGGAGACCTGGAGATACCCGAAGCGGTCCGTGGCGATCCGGCCGTCGAACGGGCCGTCGCCCCGCGGGGCGACCGTCATCGGCACCAGCGTCCTGCTCACCGCATGGTTCCAGTACGCGACCTTGTCCCGATCCGGCACGGAGGCGGTCGTCAACACCAAGCTCAAGTTGCTCTCCGCTCAGGGGAAGTGACTCCGGGGCTGCAACGGACGGGAACAGGACGGACGGCTGCACCTCCCCGGAAGGCGGCGGCCAGTGCCGGCAGGGCCGGACGGCTCGTCGTACGGGCAGCGACCTCGCTGGAGCGCAACCGGACCGCTTCGGCGAGGCCCGGGTTCCCGCCCGCACCGAACAGCCAAGCAGCGGACCGCTTCTGTCTCCAGGCAGAAACACAGGCAGAAATCGCGGGAGTGGACGGGCACGTCCGGTGCTGTGCAGTACCGGAACAGCACAGGGCGCCGTGAGGAAAGAAGCGGCCGTCCCACCGGATCAGTGCCGCGTCAGTCAGGGTTTGCCCGGTAGCGAGGCGTCCTGGTGCGTGCGATCGCAAGGCGGCCGGAAGCCGCATGCAGTCGGCCCTGCCCGGGCTTTCGGCCAACGCGGTGAGCGTGCGTGCCAGGGCGGCGAGCGGGGCGAACCTTGGCTGATGCGGCACTAGGTGACTGCGGCACGCACGAGCCGGTCGCGTCGGCTGGTCCGGTGAAACCCGGGTCGGCTCTCGAAGTTCGTACCGGGCGAAGGCCCTGCGGCCGGGCGTGTGGCCGGGCCGCAGGACCACCGATTCAGGAAGGGCTCCTGGGCTGTCTGCCGGTCACTTGCGTACCGTGAACTGTCCGGTCAGCGGGCCGAGCCCGAGGGTGTAGGTCCCGGTGGCCTCGCGGTGGACGGTGAACTGCAGGCGTGCGTCCTTGCCGGCACGGACCGTGACGGAGCGGTGCTGTTCTGTCTCTCCCGCAACCAGCAGGACGGCAGCGTACGTTCCCGTCTTCTCGCCGACGTTCTTGATGCGTGCCGTCACGCGGACCGGTGTGCCGGGCCGCGCCCGGGACGGGGTCACGGACAGGTCGCTCAACGCGAAGCGCGGTTCGGGACCGGCGAGCAGGTCGTGGACGAAGGCGTCCGAGTGATGGTTGGTGTCCTCACCAACGAGGTTGGCCGAGGTGCTCTGGAAGGCGACATAACGGCCGTTGCCGCTGATGGACGGGAGGTCGGAGATGCCGTCGCCTTCGGCGCCTTCCAGACCGCCCGAGACCTGGGTCGTGGTGCCGGCGGTTCGGTCGCGCACGAAGACGTCCGAACTGCCGTTGGTGTCGTCGGGGGTGAGGTTGGTCGCGTCGCTGTAGAAGGCGACCTTCGTGCCGTCCGAGCTGAGGGACGCCGCGAAGGCCCACGCGTCGGCCGTTTCGCCGCCGCCCGTGACAGAGACCTGCTCGCTCTTGCCCGTGCGCAGGTCGTGGACGTACAGCTGCCAGCCGCTGCTGAATGCGACTACGTGGCCGTCGCCGCTGATCTGCGGACTGGTGTTCTCGCCGTCGGGGCCGTCGACCAATGCCGTGGTGCCGGTCACGCGGTCGTGGACGAAGACGTCGATCATGCCGTCGGTGTCGCCGGGCACGATGTTGCCGGCCGTGCTCTGGAATGCCACGTAGCGGCCGTCGTCGCTGATGGACTGCTCGCGGGAGTTGCCCTTCGCCGGTGCACCGTCCTGGGCCTGCGAGACGCGGACCGTTGCGCCGGTCTGCCGGTCGTGGAGGAAGACGTCCGTGGCGTTGTTGGTGTCGCCGGGCACCAGGTTGTCGGCGTCGCTGTTGAACACCGCGTAGCGGCCGTCGGCGCTGAGCGACGGTGCCGACGACAGACCGTTGGCCTGTGTGCCGTCCGAGGCCACCGACAACCGTTCCGTGGCACCGGTCACCCGGTCGTGGACGAAGGCGTCGGTCTGCCGGTTGGTGTCGCCGGGGACGAGGTTGGTGGCGCCGCTGTTGAAACCGACGTAGCGGCCGTCGGGACTGAGAGTCGGGGTGAGGGAGAAGTCGTTGCCCTGGGCGCCGTCGGAGGCGATTGACACCCGTTCGGTGGTCTGGGCCCCTCGGTCGGCGACGAAGATGTCGAGCGTGCCGTTGGTGTCCTCGGGCACGAGGTTCGAGGCCGGGCTGGCGAAGGCGATCACCTGCCCGTTGTCGCTCACCTTGGGCCACCACGCGTCGCTGTTGGGCTGGCTGCCCTGCGCCGTGAGTGATACACGGTCGGTTGCGGAGGGACGCGGCAGTACCAGATCGGCGTGCTTGGCCGCACCGGACCGGCCCTCCACCTTCACGGCCAGGGGCTTGGAGCGGGAGATGCCGGGGGCTGTCGCCCTGACCTGGTACGCGCCGACGGGTATGTCGCGGATGGTGTAGCGGCCGTTGTGGTCCGTCACCGCGTTCAGGTCGTCCGGTACGTCCAGAACACTGACTGTTGCCCCCGGCACGGTCGAGCCTGTCGGACCGTACGTCACCGTGCCGGTGACCGTCCCCCGGCGGGTCTGCGCCAGTTCCAGGCGGACGTCGGTGTAGCGGTCGGTGCGCACCTGCTGCCGGGTCTCCATGTTCAGGTACCCGAAGCGGGACAGTTCCAGCTCGTGGGTGCCGGGCGCGAGCCGGATCGAGAAGCGTCCGTCCTCGTCCGTGGTCACCTTGCGGCCGGTGTCCGTACGCGTGACTGTGACACCCGCCAGCGGTTCACCGGTTCTGCCGTCGGTGACCGTGCCCCGCACGCCGCTGCGCAAGGACGCCTCCTTCACCGCTGCGTAGGCGTCGATGCGGCCGTAGCCGTAGCGGGAGTTGGGGCGCTCACCGTAGCGGTCGTCGAAGAAGGAAGTGCCGGTGAGGATGGACAGGGCGTCGTCGACGGAGAGGTCCGGTTGTGCCTGGAGCATGAGGGCGACGGTGCCGGACACGTGGGGAGTGGCCATCGAGGTGCCGTCGAGGGTGCCGTAGCCGCCGTCGGGCAGTGTCGACAGGACGTCGACCCCGGGTGCGGAGACGTCCGGTACGACGTAGGAGTCGGGCCACTCGGCGGGTGGGTCGGTCCAGCTGCTCTTCTTGACGACCTCGCCGCAGGAGAAGTCGGCAACGTTGTCAGCAGAGTCGGTGGCGCCGACCGAGACGGCCTCGTAGACGTTGCCCGGGCTCGCCGAGCCGCTGAGGCACTGGTTGCCGATGGCGAAGGAGGGGAAGATGCCGGCGCGCAGAATGTTGCGGGCCGGCTCGACGAGTTCGTCGGCGTAGCCCTCGGAGCCGAGTGACATGCTGACGACGTCCGCGGGTTCCCCGGCAGGGGTGCCGTCGGCGGCGTACGGGGCGATGGCCCACTGCATGCCGGCGAGCACCTGAGCGAGGCTTCCGCTGCCGTTGGGGATGACGAGTCCCCCCATCAGGTCGGCGTCGGGTGCGACACCGATCTGCGTGCCGGAGGCGTCGCCGCCGGCGATGGTGCCCGCGACGTGGGTGCCGTGGTAGCTGCTGTCGTGCGGTATGGACTTCGGTACCGGCTTCCCGTCGGCGTCGAACTCGATCCAGCCGCCGGGGTGGACGGGGTCATCGGGGTCGTCGCTGGCCAGCTTGCCCGCCAGGTCCGGGTGGTTGATGTCGATGCCGGTGTCGAGAACGGCCACGCGGACACCGTCGCCGGTGAGCTTCTGTTCGCTGTGCACCTTGTCGGCGCCGATCTTGGCCAGGCCCCAGGTGGTCGCCTGCGCGGTGGCGCGGGCGACGGCCGACTTGCTCTTGTCCACGGCTTCGGCCGGCGGCGTCTTGAGGGTGAAGTTGGGAATGATGCGGTCGATCGGGGCCAGCGTCGCCAGTTCACCCAAGGTGTCCGGCGTGGCTTCTACCAGAACCATGTTCTTGAGCCAGAACGTGTTGAGCACCCGGTCGCCGCGGGCCTCGACGAGGTCCACGACCGGAGCTTGGTCGGACTCGGCGTCACGGGCCAGTTCGCGACGTACCTCCGCGGCGGTGTCGCCCGGCGCAGGTGTTCCAGTGCTCTGCCGGAGGACGACGGCCGCCTCGATGCGTCCGTCACCGCGTGCCTCGGCGGTTTCCATCCGCTTCAGCAGAGCGGGGTCGATCTTCGTTCGTACGGCCGCCGATGATGACGGACCGGAGGTGGTGTCCTGCGCCATCGCAGGAGCGGCTGTCAGCACGGTGGTGCATATGCCCAGGGCGGACAACAAGGCTCTGTAGCGGTGTTGTCCGCGCGGCGGATGGGCCGGGAGCGGCATGGGGGCACTCCTTCTGCGACGCGTGTCCACGTCGTGGTGTTGGGCCGATCACGTAACTGGTCGAACGCTGACATCCGATTTGAGCTCCTGACAAGATCAACCGGCGGCGACTTCCCGTCAGCTGGCAGGAAAATGACAGGCATACACGATGTGGGAAAAGGTGACATCCCATGCTGGAACCGATCGGCCTGGACGAGCGCGATGAAGCCGTGTACGACGTCCTGATCCGAAGGACACGGGCCACCACAGCGGAACTCGCCAGTGACTGCGGTCTCACCGCACAGGCGACCAGCCGTTCACTGCGTTCACTGGTCGACCTCGGTCTGGCCTCGACCGTGCCTGGACGGCCCGTCACCTACGTGGCCGTCTCACCCGACAGCGGGCTGGAGTCCGTACTGCGTGAACGGGAGCGGGCGTTGAACGGCGTGCGCTCCCATCTCTCGAACCTGATGGCTCTCTATCGCGCGGGCAGCCGCTTCGCGCATCCTGGGGAACTCGTCGAGGTCATCTCGGGCCGGGACGACGTCAACCGGAACTGGGTGCAGATGCAGCGGGCCACCCGCACGCAGGTACGGGGCTTCGACTGCCCGCCGTATGCCGCGGCCGCCGGCCACTCCGAGCCCAACGGCATCGAACTCGAACTGCTCGGACGAGGCGTCAAGTACCGGATAATCTACGACAGCTCGGTGCTCGATCTGCCAGGGTGGCTGGAGGACGTGACCATGGGGATACGCCTGGGCGAACAGGCTCGCATCGCCACCGGCCTGCCGACGAAGCTCGCGATATTCGACGATCGAGTAGCCATGCTCCCTCTGCTGCGACCAGGCGAAGATGCCGTAACCGCCTCGTATGTCATTCATTCCTCCCCCCTGCTGGACGCGCTGGTGGCACTGTTCGAGTCGGTATGGGAGCGAAGCGTGCAGATACGGCCATCCACGCTGCCCGCGAACGAGGACCGCCCGGAGCAGCTGTCACAGGGGGAGGAGAAGCTGCTCACGCTGCTTGCGTCGGGGGCCACGGACAAGTCGGCGTGCCGGGCCCTGGGGTGGAGCGAACGCACCGTCCAGCGTCACATCACCAAACTCATGCGGCGCTTCGGCGCGCAGACGCGTTTCCAGCTCGCCATGGAAGCCACACGTCGCGGCTGGATCTGATGAGCGGCGGACCGACGCGACACGCCGGTCACTTGTCGTATCCGGGTAAGGGCGCGGAAGAGCCTGGGTGACGTCCATGGCGCGACGCATGCGCCGATTCGACGACAGGGGCCAAACCTGCCCCAACCTCACCGGGAAACGGACAGAACCTCACGAACTGCACTCTAGGAGGGCGTTTATGTAGGTCTGTTCCGAAATGCGGCTTTCATCGCTGACCCGCTTTGCGGTGGTCCGAGCTACATGCGAGCTTTGCCTCGTCTCGCCACTCGGAGCCCGCGATCCGTTTCACTCGCATCTGCCGCTGGAAGTCCGTCTGGTTTGAGGATGCGACAGAACCTCCCGATGATCAGCGGAACGGCACCTTCCGGCCCTCCCGTTCCAACGCTACGGCGTGAGCCGGCGGAAGCCGTACCCCAGCGACCTGTCCGACGCCCGATGGGCCTTGATCGAGCCGACGTTGACACTGTGGCTGCTCTCAAGTCGTTCAAGGCTCTCCAGGCCAAGGAGAAGCTGGCTCTGGGTGAGGCTTACGCAGACTCCGGCTACGTCCTGGTGCACGAGACCGGAGAAGCCTTCACGATCAAGCAGCTCCGCCGGCGCGCGTACCGGCTCATGGCGATTCTCGGTCTCCGCCGAGTTCGTCTCTACGACGCTCGTTCGTCGTGCCTCACGTACCTGGCCAACAACGGCGTGCCGGATCACATCCTTGCGCGATGGGCCGGACACACGAACGTGAAGACCACCAAGAAGTGGTACGTGAAGCCGGACGTAGAAGATCTTCGCGGAGCCGCCACCACGTGGGATGGCCTGCACGGGATTGCGACGGAGGGGCAAGCGTGAGCCAGGTGGTCTACCAGCCGAGCGACTTGCCAAGCCGCGTGGCCAGCAAGATCGAGGTGGACCCGGAGTCCGCTGCTGGCTGTGGACCGGCAGCTGTAATCGGGAGGGCCCGTCCGGCTACGGCACCGTCTACTACCAGGGGAAGAGGCAACTCGTTCACCGTGTGGTGTTCAAGCTGCTGGTTGGGGAGATCCCGGAAGGTTTTCAGGTGAGTCACGCCGAGCCACGGGGATCCAACCACACGCGATGCTGCAACCCGCATCACCTGGAAGCCGTGACGAGGGAGGAAGCTCTTCGACGCCGGGACTGGGAGAGGGCACGCGCCCGCAGGGCCCACTGTCGACACGGTCACGAGTACACGCCGGAGAACACATACCTGGACCCCCGAGGGTTCCGGCAGTGCCGGGCCTGTCGCAGCGAGAAGAACAAGAGCCGTTAGGTTGGGACCGGCCATGTGAGATCCCGTGAGAGATGAGAGGGTCTGACGGGTGAGCGAGACACCACCGAACACCCTGCAATACCGCTTTGACGGGCCAGAAGAGGCCCCTGTACTGATCTTGGGCCCCTCGCTGGGTACCACATGGCACATGTGGGACCGGCAGGTCCCGGAGCTGACCAAGCAGTGGCGGGTCTTCCGGTTCGACCTGCCCGGACACGGCGGCGCCCCCGCCTACCCCGCGGGCTCCGTCTCCGACCTCACAGACCGGCTGCTCGCCACGCTCGAGGGTCTGGGCGTGCAGCGTTTCGGCTACGCGGGCTGCGCCCTCGGCGCCGCGGTCGGCGTCGAACTGGCCCTGCGCCACCCCGAGCGCCTCGCCTCGCTCGCGGTGATCGCCGCCTCGCCGCGTTTCGGCACGGCCGACGAGTTCCGCCAGCGCGGCGTGATCGTGCGGACGAACGGGCTCGACCCGATCGCCCGTACCGCACCCGACCGCTGGTTCACCGCCGGGTTCGCCGCCGCCCAGCCGGCGATCACCGAGTGGGCGGTGCAGATGGTGCGCACCACCGACCCCGGCTGCTACATCGCCGCCTGCGAGGCACTCGCCACGTTCGACGTACGGCCGGAACTCGGCCGCGTGGGTGTGCCGACGCTGGTCCTGGTCGGCTCGGAGGACCAGGTCACCGGCCCCGCCGAGGCCCGTACCCTGGTCGCCGGCATACCGGACGCGCGTCTCGCCGTCGTACCCGGCGCCTCCCACCTGGTTCCCGTCGAACAGCCCGCGGCGGTCACGGACCTGCTGGTCACCCACTTCTCCACCGCCTGGCAGTCCGGCTTCGACGCCACCGGCCAGATGGCCATCGCGGCGGCCCCCGTCAAGCCGGTCCTCACCGCGGTGCCCCCACAGACCGCGCCCATCGCCGAGATCGCCCCGGCCGCCGCCGAACCGCTGGTCGCAGGGCGGCCGGACCCGTACGACGCCGGGATCAAGGTGCGCCGCGAGGTGCTCGGCGACGCGCACGTCGACCGCGCGCTGGCGCAGGCCGACGAGTTCTCGGGGGACTTCCAGGAGTTCATCACCCGCTACGCCTGGGGCGAGATCTGGGGTCGGCCCGGCCTGGACCGCCGTACCCGCAGCTGCATCACCCTCACCGCCCTGGTCGCGGGCGGTCACCTGGACGAGCTCGCCTTCCACGTCCGCGCCGCCCTGCGCAACGGCCTCACCCCGGCCGAGATCAAGGAGGTGCTGCTCCAGGCGGCCGTCTACTGCGGCGTACCGGCGGCGAACAGCGCGTTCAAGGTGGCCCAGCAGGTCATCAGGGAGGAAACCACGCCCCAGGAGTGAGCCCGGGGCGGTCGGTGGCCGAGGCCCGCAGCGCCGGACCGGGGCAGGATGGACTCATGAAGCTCACGAAGAAGTCGCACGCCTGCGTCCGGCTCGAGAAGGACGGGCAGACGCTCGTCCTCGACCCCGGTGGATTCAGTGAGGCGGACGCCGCGGTCGGCGCGGACGCGATCCTCGTCACACACGAGCACCCCGACCACTTCAACGAGGAGCGGCTGAGGGCCGGCCTGGAGGCCAACCCGGCCGCCGAGATCTGGACGCTCAGGTCCGTCGCGGAGAAGATCGCGGCGGCGTTCCCGGGCCGCGTCCACACCGTCGGCCACGGCGACACGTTCACCGCGGCGGGCTTCGACGTCCAGGTGCACGGTGAGCTGCACGCGGTGATCCACCCGGACATCCCGCGCATCACCAACGTCGGCTATCTGATCGACGGCGGCCGGGTCTTCCACCCCGGCGACGCCCTCACCGTCCCCGAGCAGCCCGTGGAGACGCTGATGCTGCCGGTCATGGCCCCGTGGAACAAGATCTCCGAGGTCATCGACTACGGACGTGAGTTCAAGCCGCAGCGCGCCTACGACATCCACGACGCCCTCCTCACCGACCTCGCCCGCCCGATCTACGACAACCAGATCGGCGCCCTGGGCGGCGCGGAGCACCTGCGGCTGGCGCCCGGAGCCTCGGCGGACGTCTGACGACGACCGGGCGGGCCGGGTTGTCGGACCCACCCGGTACGTTGTGAGACATGCGCATCGCGACCTGGAACGTCAACTCGATCACCGCCCGCCTTCCGAGGCTGCTGGCCTGGCTGGAGAGCAGCGGCACCGATGTGCTCTGCCTGCAGGAGGCCAAGGTCGCCGAGGAGCAGTTCCCCTTCGAGCAGCTGCGAGAGCTGGGCTACGAGGCCGCGGTCCACGCCACCGGCCGGTGGAACGGCGTGGCGGTGCTCTCCCGCGTCGGCATCGAGGACGTCGTCAAGGGCCTGCCCGGCGACCCCGGCTTCGACGGCGTGATCGAGCCCCGCGCCATCTCCGCGACCTGCGGCCCGGTCCGCGTCTGGTCGGTGTACGTGCCGAACGGCCGTGAGGTGGAGCACCCCCACTACGCCTACAAGCTCCAGTGGTTCGAGGCCCTGAAGGCAGCCGTCGCGGGCGACGCGGGCGGCAGCCGCCCGTTCGCCGTGCTGGGCGACTACAACGTGGCTCCGACGGACGACGACGTCTACGACGTGGCCGCGTTCGAGGGCAGCACCCACGTCACCCCTGCCGAGCGCGCCGCCCTGGCCTCCCTGCGCGAGGCGGGCCTGTCCGACGTGGTCCCGCGCCCCCTGAAGTACGACCACCCGTTCACGTACTGGGACTATCGCCAGCTCTGCTTCCCCAAGAACCGCGGCATGCGGATCGACCTGGTGTACGGCAACGAGCCGTTCGCGACGGCGGTCAAGGACGCGTACGTGGACCGCGAGGAGCGCAAGGGCAAGGGCGCCTCGGACCATGCGCCGGTCGTGGTCGACCTGAACGTGTAGCGGCCCTCACAGCAGCGTCAGGTCCACCGAGTGCGCGAGCGCCGCGAGCCCCGCGTCGTTCGGGTGCAGGTGGTCCCCGCTGTCGTAGGCCGGAGCCAGCCGCGTCGGCTGCTGCGGGTCCCGTACCACCGCGTCGAGGTCCAGCACCCCGTCGAAGACGTCGGTGTCCCGGAGCCACGCGTTGACGGCGGTCCGCTCGGCTTCCACGGCCGCCGTGCACCCGGCCTGGCCGCCGCACGGCAGGAGTGTGCCCGCCAGTACCCGAAGTCCCCGTGCGTGCGCGCGGTCCGCGATCTCCTGCAGCCCGGCCGTCACCTCATCCGCGGTCGAGCCCGACAGCAGGTCGTTGACGCCCTCGAAGGCGATCAGCGTACGCACCGACGTCTGGGCGTGTACGTCCCGGTCGAGTCGGTGGAGTGCGCTCACCCCGCCCGTATCCCTGGAGACCCCGTCTCCGGGGTAGCGGTCGGTGACCACACGGTTGCCCCCGATGCCCTGGTTGAGCACCCCGTAGTGCGGGACCAGGTCCTGCGAAAGCAGTCGGGTGGCCAGCACATCGGGCCAGCGCCGGTTGGCGTCCACCGTGGACCTGTCGCCGTCGGTGATCGAGTCCCCGAGCACCACGACGGACCCGGGCCCGCCGCCGACCTCCACCCCGGTCAGCAAGGGCCAGTTCGTCAGGACCGTGGTGTACGCGGCCGCCGAGCCGTCCGCGGCGTGGTCGCCCGGTTCGCTCAGATACGACCGCTGCTGCGCGAGCCGGTGCACGGGCGCCGCCGGAACCGTCCTCGGCAGATGAAAGCTGACCAGCAGGTTGGTGTCGGCGGGCACGTCGAAGGCGAGCGGGTCGCTGTACACCTGCGTCCCGGCCGGGACCTCGACGCCCGCCGCCCTCCCGAAGGTCACCGGAACCGGTGTGCCCCGCGCCGTCGCGCCCGCCCGCTGCACGGCCACCGTCGCGTTCCCGATCCGTACCGGAGCCGCCGCGAAGGTGTTGTCGAAGCGCAGCCGCACCATCGGCCCGCCCGCCGAGGTGTGCACCACCAGTCGCAGCGTCCGGTCGGTCCACGGCCCCACGGCCTGATAACCGGATGTCGCCGTCGCCCGACTGCCCGTCCAGCCGGACGCGGCCGTCCGCACCGACAGGGCGAACACATGCAGGT
>NZ_JBQQCE010000155.1:0-19985 GCF_052245645.1 Streptomyces sp. KR55
TGACGGCGGGGCGGCCGGCGGTTAGGCCGTCGGCGTAGGTCCACACCGTCTCGGCACCGCGCGGCACCACAAACTCCGTCCACACGGCGGCGCCGAGCTCGGCGCCGTCCGGGCCGGTGATCCGGACCTTCTCGCCCTTCAGGAGCGGCGAGAACTCCTCCACCGTCAGGCCGAGGACCTCCCGCAGCGGGCCGGGATAGGCGCCTTCGTGGACGGCGTCGTGCTCGTCGACGATGCCGGAGAAGTACGACACGACGAGGGTGCCGCCGTGCTCGACGTACTCCTTGAGGTTGAGCCCGGCCGCCTCCGTCATCAGATAGAGCGCGGGCACGACGACAAGGGGATACGCCGACAAGTCGGCTTCCGGATGGGCGAAGTCGACGGTGAGGTGGTGGTCGTAGAGCACCTCGTAGAAGGTGTCGGCGCGTTCGCGGGCGTCGTGGTCCTCGGTGGGGCGCCAGTCGAGGTTCTGCGCCCACCAGGAGTGCCAGTCCCACAGGACGGCCACGTCGGCCTGGGTGCGGGTGCCCCGGATCGGGCCCAACGTGTCGAGGGACGCGCCGAGTTCGACGGCCTCGCGCCACACGCGCGTGTCGGTGCCGCCGTGCGGCAGCATCGCTGAGTGGAACTTCTCCGCGCCGCGCCGGGACTGCCGCCACTGGAAGAACATGGCGCCCTCGGAGCCGCGTGCCACGTGCGCGAGGGAGTTGCGGGCCATCTGGCCGGGCGCCTTGGCCGGGTTGCGGGCCTGCCAGTTGACGCCCGAGGTGGAGTGCTCAAGGAGCAGCCAGGGGGCGCCGCCGGCGACGGAGCGGGTGAGGTCGGCGGCCATCGCGAGGTTGACGTGGGTGCGGCGGCCGTCGGTGATCAGGTAGTGGTCGTTGGTGACGAGGTCGACCTCGCGGCCCCAGGCCCAGTAGTCGAGGGAGTCGCACTGGCTGAGCGCGGTCATGAAGTTGGTCGTGACCGGCACGCCCGGTGAGAGGCGGTGCAGGATGTCCCGCTCCATGCGGAAGTTCTCGCGGATGGTGGCGTCGGCGAACCGCTTGTAGTCCAGCGCCTGCCCGGGGTTGCCGACGGTGGGGGTGAGGCGCGGCGGGTTGATCTGCTCGAAGTCGGTGTACCGCTGGCCCCAGAACGCCGTGCCCCAGGCCTCGTTGACCGCGTCGACCGTCTCGTACGTGGCCCCCAGCCAGCGGCGGAAGTGCGCGGCGCAGGAGTCGCAGTAGCAGGCGGAGACGGGGACGCCGTACTCGTTGTGCACGTGCCACATCGCGAGGGCGGGGTGGTTGCCGTAGCGGTCGGCGAGCCGGGTGGTGATGTTCGCGGCGGCCGCGCGGTAGTCGGCGTTGCTGTGACAGATGGCGCCGCGCGAGCCGAACTCGTAGCGGGTGCCCTCCGCCGTCACCGGCAGCGCCTCGGGGTGGGCCCGGTAGAACCACACCGGCGGCACCACGGTGGGCGTGCCGAGGTCGACGCGGATGCCGTTCTTGTGCAGCAGGTCGAGCAGGCGGTCGAGCCAGCCGAAGTCGTACACCCCGGGTTCGGGCTCCAACAGCGCCCAGGAGAAGATCCCGACACTCACCATGGAGACGCCGGCCTCCCGCATCAGCCGGACGTCCTCCTGCCAGACGGTTTCCGGCCACTGCTCGGGGTTGTAGTCCCCACCGAAGGCGAGCCTGGTGAGGCCCCTGGGGGTGGTCTCCGGCATGGATCTCTCCCGTTTAATCGATCATTTGGGAACGTGCACACACAGCTGGGGCGGTGCGAGCCCAACATAACCGCACAGCAACAACCATTGACAAGTGTCTGGGATGTTTCTCTACTGTGAACGCTCACAGAAGCATGGCAGGGCCTCGCGACGGGCGAGGACCCAGGTCAGCAGGCATCTGCAGGGCAGGTCTCCGCAGCGGGCGGGGACCCTGGTCAGGGGAGAGTTCCATGCCGAACACGAAGCGCCGGCGGCTCTTTGAAATCGCAGCAACCACTGTCGCCGTCACGCTCGGCGCCACCGCACTCGCCGCCTGCGGTTCCGAGGACGACGGCGACGCCCAGTCGGGCCCGGTCTCGCTGACGTACTGGACCTGGACACCCGGCATGGACAAGGTCGTCGACCTGTGGAACAAGGGGCCGGGCAAGAAGGAGCAGATCACCGTCACGGTGAAGAAGCAGGCGTCCGGCGACACGCTGGTCACCAAGATCCTCACCGCGCACAAGGCCGGCAAGGCGCCCGACCTGGTGCAGGCCGAGTACCAGGCGCTGCCGACGCTGGTCAGCAATGACGCGCTCGCCGACATATCGGGCGAGGTCGGGGACACGAAGGGCAAGTTCGCCGAAGGCGTCTGGCAGCAGACGACGCTGGGCACGGACGCGGTCTACGCGGTCCCGCAGGACATCGGGCCGATGATGTTCTACTACCGCGAGGACCTGTTCAAGAAGTACGACCTGACGGTCCCGACGACCTGGGACGAGTTCGCCGAGACCGCGCGCAAGCTGAAGAAGGCGTCCCCGGACACCGACCTCACCACGTTCTCCGCCAACGACTCCGGCCTCTTCGCGGGCCTCGCGCAGCAGGCCGGCGCCAAGTGGTGGACCACCGAGGGCGACAAGTGGAAGGTCGGCATCGACGACGCGGCGACGCAGAAGGTCGCCAAGTTCTGGGGTGACCTCGTCGAGGAGGGCGCCATCGACAACCAGCCGATGTACACCCCGGCCTGGAACAAGGCGCTCAACACCGGCAAGCAGATCGCCTGGGTCAGCGCCGTGTGGGCGCCTGGCACGCTGAGCACCGCCGCGCCCGACACCAAGGGCAAGTGGGCCATGGCTCCGCTCCCCCAGTGGTCCGGCAGCGAGAACGTCACCGGCAGTTGGGGCGGCTCCTCCACCGCGGTCACCACGGACTCCGGGAACAAGGAGGCCGCCGCGAAGTTCGCCGCCTGGCTGAACACCGACGGCGAGGCCCTGAACGCACTGGCCAAGGAGAGCGGCATCTACCCGGCCTCCACCTCCGCGCAGCTCAGCGGCGCCTTCACCACGCCGCCGGACTACTTCTCGAACCAGGCGGACTTCTACACCCAGGCCGCGGAGATCGCGAACACCACCGCGCCGTCCGCGTGGGGCCCGAACGTCAACGTCGCCTACACGTCCTTCAAGGACGCCTTCGGCGCCGCCGCCAAGAACAAGTCGGACTTCACCGCCGCCCTGAAGACGATGCAGGACGACACGGTCGCCGACATGAAGAAGCAGGGCTTCGAGGTCGCCGAGTGACCAGCACGGCACGCCGGAAGTCGTACGGGGTCAAGGGGGCCCCGTACGGCTTCCTTCTCCCCGCATCGATCCTCTTCGTCCTGTTCTTCGCGCTGCCCATCGGGTACGCGATCTGGCTCAGCTTCCGCAAGGTGCGGGTCTCGGGCCTCGGCCTGGGCGCCGGTGCCCGCAAGGAGGTCTGGGCCGGGCTGGAGAACTACACCGACGCCTTCACCGACAGCGAGCTGCTGGACGGTGCGCTGCGTGTCCTCGGCTACGGCTGCATCGTCGTTCCGGTGATGCTCGGCCTCGCCCTGCTGTTCGCCCTGATGCTCGACTCCGAGAAGGTCAGGCTCGCACCCTTCTCCCGGCTCGCGATCTTCCTGCCGTACGCCATTCCCGGCGTCGTGGCGGCGCTGCTGTGGGGCTTCCTGTACCTGCCGGACGTCAGTCCCTTCTACTTCGTGCTCGACAAGCTGGGCCTGCCGCAGCCGGACCTGCTGGACGGCGGTCCGCTCTTCCTCGCCCTGTCGAACATCGCGGTGTGGGGCGGCACCGGCTTCAACATGATCGTCATCTACACCTCGCTGCAGTCCATTCCGGGCGAGGTGTACGAGGCGGCGAAGCTGGACGGCGCCACGCCGCTGCAGATCGCGCTGAAGATCAAGATTCCGATGGTGGCGCCCTCGCTGGTGCTGACCTTCTTCTTCTCGATCATCGCGACGCTCCAGGTGTTCAGCGAGCCGACCACCCTCAAGCCGCTCACCAACTCCGTGTCCACGACCTGGAGTCCGCTGATGAAGGTGTACCAGGACGCCTTCGGCAAGGGCGACATCCATGCCGCGGCCGCGCAGGCCACGATCATCGCGCTCGTCACGCTGCTGTTGTCCTTCGGCTTCCTGCGGGCCGCGAACCGTCGTAACAAGCAGGAGGCATCACGATGAGTTCTCTTGCCGTCCGCAAGGCCGCCCCGGCGGCCGGCACGACCCCGGGGACCGCCCAGGGTCCGCCGCTGCGCCGCCGGATCGCGCTGGTCCCGACGATCGCGCTGCTGATCGGCGCGATCTACTGTCTGCTGCCGGTCGCCTGGGTGGTGATCGCGTCCACCAAGTCCGGCAGCGAGCTGTTCTCCACGTTCACCTTCCTGCCGGGTACCGGCTTCGCCGAGAACCTGTCGGATCTGAGTGCCTACCGTGACGGGGTGTACTGGCAGTGGATGGGCAACTCGGCCCTCTATGCCGGTCTCGGCGCCCTGCTGTCGACGGTGGTGTCGTCGTTCAGCGGCTACGCGCTGGCGATCTACCGTTTCCGCGGCCGCGAGGCGATCTTCAACGTGCTGCTCGCGGGCGTGCTGATGCCTCCGGTGATCCTCGCCATCCCCCAGTACCTGCTGCTGGCGAAGGTGGACCTCACGGACTCGTATCTGTCCGTGCTGCTGCCGCAGATCCTCTCCCCGTACGGCGTCTACCTCGCGCGGATCTACGCCGCCGCCGCGGTCCCGTCCGATGTGGTGGAGGCCGGGCGGATGGACGGGGCGAGCGAGTGGCGGATCTTCACCCGGATCGCGCTGCCGATGATGATCCCGGGGCTGGTCACGGTGTTCCTGTTCCAGTTCGTGGCCATCTGGAACAACTTCCTGCTGCCGTACATCATGCTCAGCGACGACGAGAAGTTCCCGATCACCCTCGGCCTGCACACGCTCCTGGAGCAGGGTGCCAACACCCCGGCGCTGTACACACTGGTGATCACGGGCGCGTTCCTCGCGGTGTTCCCGCTGGTCGCGCTGTTCCTGGTCATCCAGCGCTTCTGGAGCCTGGATCTGCTCTCCGGGGCCGTAAAGTCATGACCAT
Source organism: Streptomyces sp. KR55 (assembly GCF_052245645.1). NCBI lineage: Bacteria > Bacillati > Actinomycetota > Actinomycetes > Kitasatosporales > Streptomycetaceae > Streptomyces > Streptomyces sp. KR55. Next base: position 5,097 of record NZ_JBQQCE010000155.1, read on the forward strand.
GAGCAACACGGGGGGCCGGCGCAGGCCGCCGACGATTCACGACGTGGCGCGCGAGGCGGGTGTCTCGCGCGGCACGGTCTCGCGCGTGCTCAACGGCGGGCACTACGTCAGCCCGGCCGCGCAGGAGGCGGTCAACGCCGCCATCCGCAGGACGGGGTACGTCGTGAACCGGCACGCCCGCTCGCTGATCACCGGGCGTTCGGACTCGATCGGCTTCCTGCTGACGGAGCCGCAGGAGCGGTTCTTCGAGGACCCGAACTTCAACGTCCTGTTGCGCGGCTGCACCCAGGCGCTGGCCCAGCACGACATCCCGCTGCTGCTGATGCTGGCCGGCACTCAGGACGAACGCCGACGCATCACGCGGTACATCACCGCAGGGCACGTCGACGGGGTGCTCCTCGTCTCCAGCCACTCCGGGGACCCGGTGGCCCAGGAGCTGCGCGAGGCGGGGGTGCCGCTGGTCGCCTGCGGCAAGCCGATCGGGCTGGGCTCGAAGGTGAGTTACGTCGCCGCCGACGACCGGGACGGCGCGCGGGACATGGTCCGGCATCTGCTGTCCCTCGGCCGACGGCGGATCGGCGTGGTCACCGGCCCGCTCGACACCCCGGGCGGTGTCGAGCGGCTCGCCGGGTACATGGAGGTGCTCGGCGAGGCCGGCGTCGAGATCGACGAGCGGCTCATCGTGTCCGGCGACTACAGCCGGGCCAGCGGTGAGGCGGGCGCCGAGCAGCTGCTCGCGCAGGCCCCGGACATGGACGCGGTGTTCGTCGCGTCCGACCTGATGGCGCAGGGCGTGCTGACGGCACTCCAGCGGGCGGGGCGCCGGGTGCCGCAGGACGTGGCGGTCGGCGGCTTCGACGACTCCCCCGCCGCCGTCGCGGCGAGCCCGGAGCTGACGACCATACGGCAGCCGTGGGACCGGATCAGCGCCGAGATGGTGCGGGTCCTGCTCGCGCAGATCGGGGGCGAGGATCCGGCCGCCGTGATTCTGCCTACGGAGCTGGTGAAGCGGGCGTCGGCGTAGGGCCCCTCCTGCTTGCACGCACACTAGTTGCACACTCAACGAACGGCCGATTCGGTGTTACCGTGCGGATATGGCAGCGAACACGGCCCAGTCCGGCCTGGAGCAACGGTGGCGGGACATCCTGTCGGCGCACGCGCGGACGATGTGCGAGATCGACCGCGTACTGCATCCGCACGGCCTGGGGGCGAGCGACTTCGAAGTGCTCGACATTCTCGCCACCGAGTCGCCGGAGGAGGGCGACCAGTGCCGGGTGCAGAACCTCGTGGGGCGGGTGCATCTGAGCCAGAGCGCCCTGTCCCGCCTCATCGGTCGGCTGGAGAAGGACGGCCTGGTCGAGCGCTCCGTCTGCGCCGAGGACCGGCGCGGCGTCTGGGTCACCCTGACCCGCAAGGGCCGCGAGCTGCACGCCGAGGTCCTGCCCCTGCAACGGGCGGCCCTGGCCCGCACACTGCAGGGCTGACATGGGCGTTCACCCGGGGTGAACGCCCATGGTCACCTCTGTGGCCGGGCCAGCAGGGTGCGCACGCCGTCCGAGGTGAGCGTCAGGCCGTGCGCCGAGCTGCCGTCGATGGTGAGGGACAGATCGTCGGAGGGCCACTGCGAGGCGAGCGCGCCGAGCGGTACGAGGCGGTAGCGGGAGACGAACGGCAGCAGCTCGGCCATCTCCAGCTCCGAGGTGAAGACGGGCACCACCGGGCGCCCGTCCGGTTCCTCCAGCACGGGCAGCGCCACGGCGGAGGGATCGGCGGCCTCCTCCTCGAGGGCGTCGTCGGGCACGGGGACGAGCACCTCACTGCTCGCGAGCGTGTCCAGCGCCGCCGTGTCCTCGGTGTTCTCGGCGAGCACGTCGAGTGCCCGCTGGGCCGGGGTGGCGTTGTTGTCGTTCGCGGGTGTCTCCATGACAGATCCCCTGGTAGCGGTGGTCGTACGGCCCGCCCGGCACGCGATCGCCCCGGCGCGGCATCCCACGCGTACCCGACCCGACGGAACCCAACCGTTCCTAATCAGTGAGCAGGAGTGAGTCTTGGACCCACGTCCCGGCACTGCGCGCATCCCGAACGGTTTTGGATGCACTGGTCCCCCGCGTTCCTTCGTGTCTCCCCGTCCGGGCACGTGCATCGTGTGCACGCTCCGTGACGGGGCGGCGGGTTCCCTCACGTCCTCGGACACCACGGTCGGCCTGAACGGTCCGATGCCCACGACGATCGCTCCGGTCGTCGTGGGGCGGTGCCGTCCGTCGCCGGATCGGGTGCCCGAGGGCGCGCCTGCCAATCGCCACTGAGGCGGCGTCATGGCGAGTCATCTTGCGAGTCTTGCTGGTCAAGGGCTTGCGCCAGTGCTCATCGCCCCACATCGAGGTGTAGGCGGGGTCGACCGCGACGATCGCGAGGCCCATCTCGGCGGCCATCGATACGAGTCGGGCCTTGAGCTTTCCGGTGGGGATGCCGGAGATGAGCTGCCGGAACCGCTTCTTGCGGCCGTGCTTCTCGCGGGTCTTCTCCTGTGCGAAGTCCAGGTCCTCGATACCGATCGCGGTCACGCCGCACCGCCCGGACCAGTGCAGGAGCCGGGTGATCGCGTGTCGGACTTGTGCGTCCCGATGAGGGGCGGTGCCGGTGAGGTCGAAGAAGAACCGGTGCGGCTCGCCGACCGGGTTGCCGTGGACATCGAGGTGGTAGGCCGCGAAGTGGTCGGCGTTCATATCAACAGCAACCATGCCGCCTGCGCGGGCCGTCTCCAGCGGGATCGTCCTGGCCACCGGCCGCGGCCACGAGGCGGTGAGATACCAGCGGCCCCGGGCCACGTCGGAGTGGATGCGGTAGGCCACCGCCCGGTGGGCGTCGATCCGGTCCCGCCATTCGGCGCCCCGGTGTTTGAACTCCACACGGGCGGCCAGCACATACCGGCCGTGCTTGGCGTTGGCCAAGTGCGCGAGTGGTGCCGGGAGTTTGATCGAGACCTCTCCGGCCGGGGTGACGCGGATGGTCTCGTTCCCGAACAGCTTCCCCGATTCACCGTCCGCCTGAAGGAATGAGCGTTCGGCCTCCCACCGCCTGCGCCACTCCTGCTCGGTGAGCTGCGCGGCTTGGAGGTTGTGCCGGTTACGGGCCAGCTTCTTCCCACCGCGTACCACGTGCACGATCCCGGCCTCGCGGTCGGCCCGCTGCTGTTCCAGCCGGTCTTCCAGCGTGGCCAGGCGGCGGGACTTGTGGAACCACTCGTGCTGGGAGCGGTATCCGCCCGGTGCCCGCTTGGTGCCCTTCTCCCCGATGGGCAACGACAGCCGGTGCATCAGGGTGCGGATGCCGGCTTCGAGGTTCTGGATATGGGCGAGCTGGCAGCGGCGGGCCAGCGCCCACTGATCATGCGTGGCCTTGGTGATCGAACCGGCCCAGCGCGAGGACGACTGTGCGGTCAGCCCCTGCTTGCGGGCCGCCCACCTCTCGCTGTCGTGGTCGTTGCCGTCACGGCAGCGGGCCGCCAGATCGCGGGATGCCAGAGAACCCAGATGTTCGCCGATGATGCGGAGCACCTTGTCGTTCTCGGGTGTCAGGTGCCCCAGCCGGTCGCGTACCGCGACACCGGACGGGCCGAGCGCGACGAACGGCGGGGCGACCTCACGGAGCTTCTTCTTGGACTCAGTCATCGGCAGCCGCCGCTTGAAGGGCCCTGCGTGCCCGGTTCTTCGCCGAGCGGCGCCCGTACAGGCGGGCGCAGAACGAGGTCAGCACATCCACGATGTCCTGCACCAGGTCGTCATCGACCTCGCCCTCGTCCAGCACCACCAGGCGACGGCCGGTCGCCGACAGGGCGGCCTCCACCAATTCGACGTTCATCCGGCCGAGCCGGTCCTTGTGTTCCACCACCACGACCGTCACGGCAGGATCGGCCAGCAGACGACGGGCCTTGGTACGGTCCCCGTTCATCCCGGAGGCAACCTCGGATTCAATCCGCACCACCCGGTGCCCGGCCTTGGCCGCCCACTGGGACAACCGCGACACCTGACGCTCCAGATCGTCCTTCTGATCGTGCGACGACACCCGGGCATACAGACCCACACCGCCGGTCACGGACGGTGATGAGTTCACCTCGATGTTCACCAGAATCGTGCGCGGCCCGACCCTCTCAGCAGGGACCGGAAGCGTGCCCTCACGGAACCAGCGATACGCGGTATGCGGATGCACACCGTTCGCTATCGCCCATTCCTTGAGATTCATGGGGCGATCGTAACACCCACTCAGAGGCAGTAATACACAGCAAAGTTGACTCAACCCCGAGCAGTTCACCACTCCCTCGTGGAGGACCTGCCGGGCATGCCCGACAACATCTGGCGCGGCGGCCCGGACGGCCCGATCTGGGTCGCGCTGGCCGGCCCCCGCGTGCCCGCCCTGGACCTGCTGCAGCGTGCACCCGACCCCGTACGCCGCGGCCCGGACAGCCGTGCACGCCCCCATCCGCCCTCCGTATGATCACCAGCGTCTGTGAAGTGGGCGCCCTGCTGATCCTGGGCAGTGTCTGGGAGCGCGGCGTCGCGGTGTGCGAGGCACCGGCTTCGAAGTGACGGGGGCGCGGCCCCGGAGCTAGTCTGGCGTGGGCCGCGTTACCGCGCGGCGCGGCGGTGGGGCCCGCCGTACCCGAACCGCGGCGTCGGTGCCGCCAACGGTCCCTACTTGCGACGACAGGCGCCCGCAGTCAGGGCCCCGGCGAGTAGGAGACGTACCGTCATGACAGCCCCGGAGACCGAGAGTCTCCCCCTGGACACGCGTCCCCCACGGCGGCGCGCCTGGCGCGCCCAGGTGCCCGTTGTCGCGGTGGTCGCCGTCGGCGGGGCGATCGGTGCGACGGCCCGGTATGCGGCCTCGGTGTGGTGGCCCGCGCAGACGGGCGGGTTCCCCTGGCCGACCTTCTGGGTCAATGTCATCGGCTGCGCCGTGATCGGCGTGTTCATGGTGATCATCACCGACGTCCGGGCCGCCCACCGCCTGGTCCGCCCCTTCGTCGGCACCGGAGTGCTCGGCGGCTTCACGACCTTCTCGACGTACGCCGTCGACATTCAGCGGCTGGTCGACGCCGGCCACCCGCGCACCGCCCTGGCGTATCTGGCCGCGACCGTGTCGGCGGCGCTCGCCGCGGTGTGGCTCGGCGCGACCGCGACCCGCCGTTTCCTGACCTGGAGGCAGCGATGACCCGGCTGACCGGCAACGCTACGCGCGTGACCGTCTTCGTCGGTGAGAACGACACCTGGCACCACAGGCCCCTCTGCTCCGAGATCGTGCACCGGGCCCGCGCGGCGGGGCTGGCGGGCGCCAGCGTCTTCAAGGGCATCGAGGGCTTCGGTGCCTCGTCCGTGATCCACACCTCCCGGCTGCTGTCCCTGAGCGAGGACCTGCCGGTGGCTGTCGTGATCGTCGACACCGAGGAGCGTGTCCGGGCCTTCCTGCCGCAGCTCGACGAACTGGTCACCGAGGGACTCGTGATCCTCGACGACTGCGAGGTCATCAGGTACGTCGGCCGGGAGGGCGGCCGGGGCGCATCGGGCACGCAAGGGGAGAAGCCGTGGTGAACTGGCTGCTGGTCGTCGCGGGCGCCATGATCGGCGCCCCGCTCCGCTATCTCACCGACCGGGCGGTGCAGTCCCGGCACGACTCCGTCTTCCCGTGGGGCACCTTCGCCGTCAACGTCGTCGGCTGTGCGGTCCTCGGCCTGCTGGCGGGCGCGGCAGCGGCGGGTGCCGCGGGCTCCCACCTTCAGCTGCTGCTCGGCACCGGCCTGTGCGGCGCCCTGACCACGTACTCGACCTTCTCGTACGAGACACTGCGGCTGGCCGAGACGGGGGCCGGGCTCTATGCCGCCGTCAACGTCGTGGCCAGCGTGAGCGTGGGTCTCGGCGCGGCGTTCGCGGGGGTGTCGATCGCCGAGGTCGTGTGGTCGTGACGGGTGCGGGCGCGAAGACCCCGCCCTGGGCACCGGCACCCAGCGGTTTCCAGTCAGTCGCCCGCGTCCCGCAGCGGCTCTCCGACGCTCCTGAGGTGGCGCAGCGCCTCTCGGTGCGAGGCGAGCAGCCCGGTCTGGTGGTACGGGATGCCCAGCTCGGCGCAGTACCGCTCGGTGATGACCTGGGCCCTGCCGAGCGCCGGCGTCGGCATGCTGGGGAAGAGGTGGTGCTCGATCTGGTAGTTGAGCCCGCCCATGAAGACATCGATGAGCACGCCGCCCCTGACGTTGCGCGAGGTGAGGACCTGGCGACGCAGGAAGTCCAGCCGCATCCCCTCCTCGATCATCGGCATCCCCTTGTGGTTGGGTGCGAACACCGAGCCGAGACAGATCCCGAAGAGGCCCTGGTGGACGGCGACGAAGGCGAGCGCCTTGGCAGGGGAGAGCACAGTGAACAGGGCGCCGAAGTACACGACGAAATGGACGACGAGCAGCGTCCCCTCCAGCACCGGCCGTTTCATCGACGCGTTCCCCAGCGCCTTGAAGCTGGCGAAACTCAGATTCAGCCCTTCCAGGGTGAGCAGCGGAAAGAAGAGCATGGCCTGGTGCTTTCCGATGAAACGGGGCAGCCCTTTTGCCTTGCGCGCCTGCCGCTGTGACCACACCAGAATGTCGGGGGAGACGTCGGGGTCCTTTCCCTCGTGATTCGGATTCGCATGGTGCCGGGTGTGTTTGTTCATCCACCAGCCGTAGCTCATGCCCAGCAGCAGATTGGCGACCAGCAGACCGCCGGCCTCGCTGGGGCGTCGGCGGGAGAAGACCTGCCGGTGGGCGAGGTCGTGGGCCGCCAGCGCGAGCTGGCCGAAGATCACGGCCAGGAAAGCGGCGACTATCAGCTGGCTCCAGCTGTCCCCCAGGGCGAGAAACGCCCCGATGCCTCCCGCAAGAGCGAGGGTCACCGCCCCGAAACGCACGGTGTAATACAACGGCCGGCGCCGCAGAAGCCCGGCTTCGGTTATGCGGCGCGACAGTTCGGAAAAGTCGCTTCCCCTTTGCTGTTCGCGTTGTTCTTCGCGCGTGGACGAGTTCCCCGGGAGCACCATTGGATTGGCCATGCGCCTCAGTATGTGAACCATTTCCCGGCAGCAGAATGACGTCTTCCCCCCAAGTGGGGTGCGGGTAGCCCCACTGCCGAAACGGGGGGTCCACCGGTTTGCGGGGCGCTCGGCCCGCTTGACACCACCCGTCGGCCACCCGGAGTATCACCTCCGTGAACCTGTCAGACAGCCAGACAGGTGGTCTGGGTCCGCGGCGCGTCAGCGCCATGGAAGCGGTGCTCACCCACCTCCGCGGCGCCATCGAGCGCGGCGAGTACGCGATCGGCGACAAGCTCCCCTCCGAGGCGGAGCTCTGCCGCAGGCTCGAGGTCTCCCGGCCCGTGCTGCGGGAGGCCCTGCGGGCCCTGCAGACGATGGGACTGACCGTGGCGAAGACCGGCAAGGGCACCTTCGTCGTCGCCAGCGCGGTCGAGGACCCCACCTTCGGCGACTACGCCGCCAGCGACCTGCTGGAGGTGCGCCGGCACGTCGAGATCCCGGTCGCCGGGTACGCGGCGGTGCGCCGCACCCCGGAGAACCTCGACCGCCTGGCCCACCTGCTGGAGCGGATGGAGCGGGAGACCGACACCACCGCGTGGGTCGCCATGGACACTCTCTTCCACCTCGCCGTGGCCGAAGCCGCCCAGAATCCGGTGTTCCGCCGGGTCATCGAGGAGATCCGCGACGCGCTGGCCCGCCAGTCGGCGTTCCTCAACGAGCTGGGCGGACGCCGGGAGCAGTCCAACCGTGAGCACCGCGCGATCGTCGAGGCGCTGATCGACGGTTCCGAGCACGACGCGGTCGAGGCCATGTCCCACCACCTGGACCGTGTCGAGACCACCCTCACCGACATCGTGCGCCCCGCGCGCACGGACACCACGGAAGGCGGACCCGAGGCGTGAGCGAGCAGTCCCCGCACGACGCTGTGCAGAAACGTTCCGGCCATGTCGACGCCGGAGACGTGCTGTGCCTGCCGCTGATCGTCGCGGCGCTGGTCGCGGGCTGGTACGCCATTCGCGGCCGGATACGCACCACCTCCACCAGGGCCGACGCGTGAACCACGCCCCGGCCGACGACACCTCACCGATGAACCAGGCAGTGATGTACAGCAGTTCCGTCGCGGACGCACCCCTAGTCCGTGAGCCCCTCCACGCCCCCGTCGCCCACCTCATACGCGGCGGGATGGTCGAAGGCATCCACTACGGCTCCGTCGTCGTCCTCGGTGCGGACGGCGAGATCCAGCTCCAGCTCGGCGACATCGAGGCCGCCTTCTACCCCCGCTCGGCACTCAAGCCCGTCCAGGCCGCGGCCATGGTGCGGGCCGGGCTCCCGCTCGACGGCGAGCTGCTCTCGCTCGCCGCCGCCAGCCACTCCGGGGAGGAGCGCCACCTCGCCGGCACCCGGCGCATCCTCGACATCGCCGGACTCGCCGAGGACGACCTGCGCAACGTCCCCGACCTGCCGTACGACCCGGTCGTCCGGGACGCCTGGGTGCGTGAGGGCCGCATGCCCTCCCGGCTCGCCCAGAACTGCTCCGGCAAGCACGCCGCCATGCTCTACACGGCCAAGCTCAACGGCTGGCCCCTCGACGACTACCTCGACCCCGCCCACCCCCTCCAGCAGGCCATCGCCGAGATCGTCGAGGACCTCACCGGCCAGCGCATCGCCAGGGTGACCGTCGACGGCTGCGGCGCACCCCTGTTCTCCGTCTCCCTGCACGGCCTTGCGCGGGCCGCCGCCCGTATCACCACCGCCGCTCCCGGCACCCCCGAGGCGCGGGTCGCCGACGCGATGCGCGAGCACGCCGAGATGGCCTCCGGCTCCGGCCGGGACGTGGCCGCGCTGATGCGGGCCGTGCCCGGACTGCTCGCCAAGGACGGCTTCGAAGGCGTCCAGGTCGCCGCACTCCCGGACGGCCGGACCGTCGCCGTGAAGATCGCCGACGGCGCCGACCGCGCCCGGATCCCGGTCGCCGCCGCGGCGCTGGCCCGGGCCGGCGTCGACCCGGCGCTGCTCACCGAGTTCGCGGGCGAGCCGCTGCTCGGCGGCGGACAGCCGGTCGGCAGCGTCCGGCCGGTGCGCGCCCTCGATCCGCTGCCCTCCGCCTCGTACGCCTGACTCGCACACCTCCGACACCACAGAGGACCTTCATGACCGCCGCCACCCGCAGCGAACACGATCTGCTCGGAGACCGCGACGTCCCCGCCGAGGCGTACTGGGGCATCCACACCCTGCGCGCCACGGAGAACTTCCCCATCACGGGCACGCCGATCTCCGCCTACCCGCACCTGATCGACGCCCTCGCCGCCGTCAAGGAGGCCGCCGCTCTCGCGAACGAGGAACTCGGCCTGCTCCCTTCGGACAAGGCGGACGCCATCGTCGCCGCCTGCCGGGAGATACGGTCCGGAAAGCTGCACGACCAGTTCGTCGTCGACGTCATCCAGGGCGGCGCCGGCACCTCCACCAACATGAACGCCAACGAGGTCGTCGCCAACCGGGCGTTGGAGCTGCTGGGCCATGCCAGGGGCCAGTACCGTTACCTGCACCCCAACGAGGACGTCAACCTCGGCCAGTCCACCAACGACGTCTACCCGACCGCCGTCAAGATCGCGACGGTGTTCGCGGTGCGCGGTCTGCTCAAGGCGATGTCCGTGCTGCAGGACGCCTTCGCCCGCAAGGCCGTCGAGTTCCGCGACGTACTCAAGATGGGGCGCACCCAGCTCCAGGACGCGGTGCCCATGACGCTGGGGCAGGAGTTCTCCGCGTACGCCGTGATGCTCGACGAGGACCGGAGCCGGCTCGCCGAGGCCGTCGAGCTGATCCACGAGATCAACCTCGGCGCCACCGCGATCGGGACAGGGCTGAACGCCCCCGCCGGGTACGCGGAAGCCGCCCGCCGCCATCTCGCCGACATCACCGGGCTGCCCCTGGTCACCGCCGCGAACCTCGTCGAGGCGACCCAGGACTGCGGCGCGTTCGTGCAGATGTCCGGCGTGCTCAAGCGGATCGCCGTCAAGCTGTCGAAGAGCTGCAACGACCTGCGGCTGCTGTCCTCCGGGCCGCGCGCGGGCCTCGGTGAGATCAACCTGCCGCCGGTACAGGCCGGTTCCAGCATCATGCCCGGCAAGGTCAACCCGGTGATCCCCGAGGTGGTCAACCAGGTCGCCTTCGAGGTGATCGGCAACGACGTCACCATCACCATGGCCGCCGAGGCCGGACAGCTCCAGCTGAACGCCTTCGAGCCGGTCATCCTGCACTCCCTGTCGGAGAGCATCACCCATCTCGAGAGCGCCTGCCTCACCCTCGCCGAGCGCTGCGTGGACGGCATCACCGCCAACACCGAGGCACTGCGCGCAAGCGTGGAGAGCTCCATCGGCCTGGTGACCGCGCTCAACCCGCACATCGGGTACACGGCCGCCACCGACATCGCCAAGGAGGCCCTGGCCACCGGCCGCGGGGTCGCCGAACTCGTCCTGGAGAGGGGTCTGTTGCCGGCCGAGCGGCTGGCTGCCCTGCTGCGGCCCGAGGTCGTCGCGGGCAGCGGCTCACCCGTCGTCTGACCTGCGGATGCGCGCCAGGACCGGCCCGGAGGCACACTGGTGATCATGGCACCGTCCTCTGAGTCCCTGACCTTCGAACCGGTCCTGAAGCGCATCGCCGAGGAGATCGAGCACACGCCCGGCCGTGGCCGGCCCGCCGACTACATTCCGGCGCTCGCCGCCTGCGATCCGCGCCGCTTCGGTATGGCCGTCGCCGAGCTGGACGGCACGGTGTACGGCGTGGGGGACTGGCGTGAGCCGTTCTCCACGCAGTCCGTCACCAAGGTCTTCACCCTCGCCCTCGACCTGGCCCGCGAGGGCGACGAACTCTGGGAACACGTCGGCCGCGAGCCGTCCGGCAACCCGTTCAACTCCCTGATCCAGTTGGAGTACGAGAACGGCATCCCGCGCAACCCGTTCATCAACGCCGGCGCGCTGGTCGTCACCGACCGCCTCCAGACCCGTACCGGCGACGCGGCGGGCACCCTTCTCGACTTCCTGCGGACCGAGAGCGGCAACCCCGGCCTGGACTTCGACCACGAGGTCGCCGCCTCCGAGGCTGCGCACGGCGACCGCAACGCCGCCCTGGCCCACTTCATGGCCTCGTACGGCAACATCGACAACCCGGTGCCGCTGCTGCTCGACCAGTACTTCCGGCAGTGCTCCGTCCGGGCCTCCTGCGCCGACCTCGCCCTCGCCACCGCCTTCCTGGCCCGGCACGGCGTTCGCGCCGACGGCTCGCGGCTGTTCACGCGCAGCCAGGCCAAACAGGTCAACGCGGTGATGCTGACCTGCGGAACGTACGACGCGGCCGGCGACTTCGCCTACCGCGTCGGCCTGCCCGGCAAGAGCGGGGTGGGCGGAGGAATCATCGCCGTCGTGCCGGGACGCTGCACGTTGTGCGTGTGGAGCCCGGGCTTGGACGAACGCGGCAATTCGGTGGCCGGAGTGGCGGCGCTGGACCGCTTCACCACCCTCACGGGCCTCTCGGTGTTCTGAGAAGGCGACGTCAACGCCGGTGCAGAGGCGCGGGGCTGTGACATATGCGGCTCTGCCGCGTGGGCATGATCAGCCCAGGACGCCCCGCACCCGACGGACAACGATCACGCACCGGTAACATCTCGGCCTCCGCCCGGAGGGCCTCATGTCGCTTTCCGGCCACCCGGCGTTGACACGCTGACCGAGTGTTGGCCATGGCTTCCTCCGTCGATCTCCGCCGCTGTCAGGTACTCGGTCTGGCCGGTACCGCCTTTCTCGCACTGGGCGGTGAGACGGCCGGAGCCCTTCCCGTCCGCGAGCTGTTGTCGCCCTCCTCGGCCGGCGCCGCTCTCGGGCTGGTCGGCGTGTACTTCGGCGTCGTCCTGCTGATCGCGGCCTGGGCCCTGCTCGGCCGGCTGATCCGCAGTCCCGAACCGCCCACGCCACGCGCGCTGTTGCTGGTCCTCGCCGTCTGGGCGGCCCCGCTGCTGCTGGCCCCGCCGCTGTTCAGCCGGGACGTCTACAGCTACCTCGCCCAGGGGGCCATGGTGGACGCCCAGATCGACGTGTACGCGCACGGGCCGTCCCGTCTCGGCGGCCCGCTCGCCGACGAGGTCTCGCCCGTGTGGCAGCACACCGCGGCACCCTACGGCCCGGTGTTCCTCGCCGCCGCCTCCGCGCTGTCCGGCCTGACCAGCGGCGAACTGCCCGCCGGCCTCATGGGGATGCGGCTGCTGGCGCTGCTGGGCGTGGCCCTGATGGCGGCCGCGCTGCCCCGCCTCGCCCGGCACAGCGGCGCCGACCCGGCCGCCGCGCTGTGGCTCGGTGCCCTCAACCCGCTGGTACTGCTGCACCTCGTGGCCGGCGCGCACAACGACGCCATGATGCTCGGCCTGCTCGGCGTCGGCCTGGTCGCCGCACTCGGTCGCAGGCCGGTCCTGGGCGCCGTACTCATCACGCTGGCCGCGCTGGTGAAGGCGCCCGCGGTGCTCGGGCTCGCCGCGATCGTCGTGCTCCAGATGCGCGCGGGCCGCCACCCGGTGCGGGCGGTGCTGACGACCGCCGCCGCGTCCGCGGCCACGACGGTCGCCGCGACGGCCGTGGCCGGCACCGGATACGGCTGGATCGCCGCCCTCAACACACCCGTCTCGCCGCACAACTGGGCGCTCACCAGCCTGCTCGGCCGTGCCACCGGCGCCCTGCTGGAACGGCTGGGCAGCGATCTGGCGCCGCTCGCCGTCCCGGTGTGGCACGCGCTCGGACTGGCGATCACCGCGGTCGCCCTGCTCGTCATATGGCTGCGGCTGCGCCCCCGCCCGGTGTACGCGCTGGGGCTCAGCCTGGCGGCGGTCGCGGCCTTCGGCCCGGCGATCCGGCCCTGGTACGCGCTGTGGGGGCTGTTCCTCATCGCCGCCGCGGCGCCCACCACCTCGGTACGGCACCGGGTGGCGGCCGTCACCTGCGTCCTCGCGCTCGCCGTACTGCCCAGCGGTGGCCCGGCGGACCTCGGGCAACTGCTGCTGGCCGTCTCCGGCGGGGTCCTCGCGGTGGTCGTGCTGTGGCAGGCCCACCAGGCCGCGCAGGCCCCGGTCCTGGGACGTACGGCATGAGGGCGCCTCGCACCGACCGCGGGCGACTGCTGCTCGTGCTCGTCCTCGCCGCCGCCGTGACCGTCTTCACCGCGACGGTGCCGCTGCTGCGGGACTGGTTCGACCTGCGCGTCTACCACGGGACCATCCACAGCTGGATCCACGACGGCGGACGCATCTACGACTACCGGGTGCCGGGGACCACGTACGGCTTCACCTACCCGCCGTTCGCCGCGGTCGCGATGCTGCCGATGGCCCTCGTCGGCCTGCACACCGCGGTCGCGATCGCCCTGCTGCTCAATCTGACCGCCCTGGGCGTGTCGCTGCGGGTGCTGACCGGCAAGGCGTGGCGGTGCTACGGCTGGTACGGCTGCTCCCTGGCCGCCTGCGCGCTCGCGTTGTACGAACCGCTCCGCGACACGTTCAGCTTCGGCCAGGTCAACCTGCTGCTCCTGGCGCTCGTGCTGGCCGACGCCTGGTTGCTCGCCACCGGGCGGGGACGCTGGGCCGGTGTCGGCATCGGACTCGCGGCGGCGATCAAGTTGACGCCCGCGATCTTCATCGCGCTGCTGCTGCTCGCCCGGCGGTGGCGGGCTGCGGCCGTCGCGACGGCCGTCGCCGCAGGGGCGACGGGGCTGGCGGCGTGGGTGACGCCGGACGCGTCGCGTTTCTACTGGACGCATGCGCTGTGGGACACCACCCGGGTGGGCCGGCTGGACTACGTCTCGAACCAGTCCCTGCAGGGCCTCCTGGCCCGCCTCGACCTGGAGGGCAAGTCCGTCTGGGCGGTGGTGGTGCTGCTGGTGATGGGCGCGTGGGCCTGGCGTGCCCGCAAGGCCGTGGCGGCGGGGGACTGGTACGCCGCGTTCGCCCTGACCGGGCTGACGGCGTGTCTGGTCAGCCCGATCACCTGGGTGCACCACCTCGTGTGGCTGCTGCCGTCCTTCGTGGTGCTGGTCGGGGCCGGGCAGCCGCGGATCGCGGCCGCGCTGTACGCGGTGCTGTGCACCAGCGTGGTGTGGCTGTGGTTCGACGACGCGTCCGGCGTCGACGGGTTCCTCGGCAGCAACACCTATGCCTGGATCACCCTTGGGCTGCTGATGTGGCTGCCGGTCGGTCACTCCGGCGCCGTGCGGACGCCCATGAGCCGCAGCGCCAGCTCGACCGCCCCCGCGCCCAGACAGGCTGCGGCCGCGATCGCCGCCGTCGCCGGCCAGCCCGGCCCGGTGTCCGGTGTGTCCGGCGCTGCCGCGGGCAGAGCGGGAGGCCCGGGCCGCGGTCTGCTGCGCAGGGCGTCCAGTGAGCCCACCGGATCGACCCGGCCGGCAGCTTCAAAACCCCAGTCGAGCAACGACCGTGCCTCCTCGTAGACGGTGAAGGCGTCGCCCGACTGAGGGTTCATCACCGAGACGACGAGGGCGCGCCCGTCGCGGCGGGCGGCGGCGATCAGAGTGTGGCCGGCGTTGCTGGTGTAGCCGTTCTTGATGCCGATCAGGCCCGGGTAGGGCGCCACACCGTCCTCGCCGGTGAGCAGCCGGTTGGTGTTGTGGATGTCGTACTCCGAGCCGTCGACCTCCGGGAACTTGGCCTCGGCTGTGGCGCAGTACCGTGCGAAGTCGGCGTTGCGCAGTCCTGCGCGGCCGAACACGGCCAGGTCGTAGGCCGACGACACCTGGCCCGGCGCGTCGTATCCGTCGGGCGACCGGACACGGGTGTCGTGCGCACCC
>NZ_JBQQCE010000156.1:0-19942 GCF_052245645.1 Streptomyces sp. KR55
GTGGGAGGGCGACCCGGCCGAGACCGCCGAGCGGCCCGAGCAGGTGACGTACACCGTCGAGGTGGGCGGGCGCCGGCTGGAGGTGGCGCTGCCCGAGTCACTCGCGGCACCGAAGGCGGTGACCACCGTGCGCTCGGGCGGATCCGCGGTGCGACGCAAGGCGCGTCCCTCGTCGGCGGCGACGACATCGGACGGCACGGTCCTGACCAGTCCGATGGTCGGTACGGTGGTCAAGGTGTCCGCCGCCGAGGGCGCGGAAGTCTCGGAGGGCGACGTGCTGTTCGTCATCGAGGCGATGAAGATGGAGCAGCCCGTCAAGGCCCACCGTCCCGGCGTGGTGCACGCCATCAAGGTGTCCGCGGGGACCGGTGTGTCGCGGGGTGCCCCGCTGTGCGAGGTGCGCACGGCGGGCTGAACGGCGCTCGCCTTCAGGGCCCTTCGCCCTCGCCGCCCCCACGCCCAGCTCCCCCGGAGCACACGAGGAACCCGGCACGGTATGGACGCCGTGCCGGGTTCTTCCGTTCGGACCGTCAGACGGGAACGACCCGGAAGATCGGGATTCCGGGGGCCGCCCGCTCGAAGCTCTCGGGGCTCTTGTCGGCGACCACACCGTTCTTCACGAAGATGCCGGCACCCATCGGAACCTGCGTCGGGAACTCGCGGGCGATCCGCCCCCGCTCCGCCTCCGGAACCTCGATCAGCTGCACGGGCCGGGCCTTGCGGCCGCGGATCATGGTGCCCCGGCCGGCGGCGCGGACGTTCTTCACCCAGTCCGACTTGGGGAAGGCCTGGAGGATGTACATGTCGCCGTCGATCTTCACCGGAGCCACCGGGTTGGTGAACTCCCGGCCGGACACCCGGCCCTTGACGCGCAGCAGGTGCATGGGCCCCACGGGCATGCCCATGGAGTGGAACATCTGCATCATCTTGTTGCCGAACTTCAGGAAGGGGGAAACCGGGGGCCGAGTGGTCGTGGCCATGATCTCGCTCATCTCTCTTCGTGAGTCCTAAGGGGATGTCAGAGCCGGCCGGCGGCCGCGCGGGGCATCCGCGTGAACCGTGGGCTGCCCGGGCGTACGAGACCGGTTCGGTAGGCCGTGGTGATCACGTCGATCCGGCTCTTGAGTTCGAGCTTGCCCATGAGGCTGTGCACATGGCTCTTGACGGTGGCTTCGCTCAGGTCCAGTGCTTCGGCGATCTCCACATTGCTCCAGCCGCGCAGCATCAGCTGGACGACCTCGGTCTCCCGCACGGTGAGCCGGTCGAACCGCCACGGCGGACGCCGCTGGACGGGCACCGTCTGGCCCGACTGGCGATGTTCCGCGATGAGCAGGTATCCGGAGCGCAGCAGCCTGAGCGCGGGCATCAGGGTCGCGTGACTGGTCCGGTTGACCACGACTCCGGCGATGCGGGCACGGGTGAGGTCCCCTTCCCCACGCTTGTGGGTGGGCGATACGACGAGGAGGCGCGGCCGGGGTGTACTGGCCGCCACCGCGTGAATGAGGGGAAGCGCGTCGGCGCCGAACACCACCGCGATGTCGGGCCGGCGCTCGGTGATGATCCGTTGCACCTTGCCCGGGTCGGCGGCATACCCCGCTGCGGAGAATCCTTCCTCCTTGCCGAGAGTCGACACGGTCTCGATCCGACTGAAGAGACTGCCGCCCAGCACGACGACGGATGTGGGTCGTGTGTGCTCGGGATCGCGTAAGTGGTGTTGGTCTGGGAGCACTACGACTTTCCTCCAGCAAGCGGCGCGTCAGCCAGACGGAGCGCCGCGCCTAGATGTCGAGGCGGTAACTTAATTACGTAGCGAGCTATCTAAATGGTGGCATGGGAGTACGGCTGTGTCAACGACGTCCTGCCACGTCAACCTGGTCGCCCAACCCGACCACCCCGTATCCCGGACCCCTCAGCCGCATGATGGCACTCCTGCGGACCACGGACCCGGCAGTGGCCTGAAATCGCGGAAGAGCTGCTGAAACAGGCCACAGTGGACGCACGTTGCAGACACAGCGAGAGCCCCCGCCAACGGCCCGTTCCCGGTCCGTGCCAGGGGCTCGCTGCCCATGTCGCCCGGCGCCGGGCTCACGCTCCGGGCGTGAGGCGGGGTGCCGGCACCGAGGCTGCTGCGGTCCGGATGTTCCGGTGGATGTCCAGTGCCGCCGTGGACCGGTTGAGGGTGATGTAGTGCAGCCCCGGGGCACCCTCGGTGAGGAGGTGCTCGGCCATGGCCGTCGCGTACTCGACACCGATGCGGTGGGCCGTGTCCGGTTCGTGGCGGGCCTGTTCCAGCCGGTGGGCCAGGTCCTCGGGGAAGGCTGCGCCGGACAGTTCGGCGAAGCGGCGAATCTGGCGCACGTCCGTGGCGGGCATGATCTCGGGGATGATCGGGGTCTCACAGCCCGCGGCCGCGACGCGGTCACGCAACCGCAGATAGTCCTCGACGTCGAAGAACATCTGCGTGATCGCGTAGTCGGCGCCCGCCCGGCACTTGGCGACGAAGTGCCGGAGGTCGCTCTCCCGGTCGGGCGACCGCGGATGCCCTTCGGGAAAGGCGGCCACCCCGATGGTGAAGTCCCCCAGGGAGCGTACGAGTTCGACGAGTTCACGCGCGTAGGTGAATCCGGCCGGGTGAGGTGTCCACGGGCCGTTCGGATCACCGGGCGGATCGCCCCGCAGCACGAGGACGTCCCGGATGCCCGCGTCCGCGTACTGGCCGATGATGTGGCGCAGTTCCGCGACCGAGTGGCCTACCGCGGTGAGGTGGGCGACCGGCCGCAGGGTGGTCTCGGCGGCGATACGCCGGGTGACGGACACGGTCCGGTCCCGGGAGGAGCCGCCCGCTCCATAGGTGACGGACACGAAGTCGGGACGCAGGGCTTCCACACGGCGGATCGCGTCCCAGAGGGTGCGTTCGCCCACCTCGGTCTTCGGGGGGAAGAACTCGAAGGAGAAAGTCGTCATCGTCGTTCTCCGGACATCCTCGGACAGCCGGACCCCGATCCGCTCCGCGGGGCTGCGGCTGTCATCGCCGCACCGCCAGATGAGCGGCGAGCCCGTCCACCGCGGACACGCCGTAGGTGTCGCGGATCCGCCCCAGCAGATCCTGACCGGACAGCGTGTACTGCTGCGTACCGGTGGACTCCAGAGCCGTGGTGGCCAGGGCACTCCCCAGCCGCGCGGCGCTCTCCAGGCCGAGCCCCCAGGCGACGGCCGCGAGGAAGCCGGCCCGGAAGGCGTCCCCCGCACCGGTGGGCTCGGTCGCGCCCGACGGCGGCACCGACTTGACGACGACCGGGCGGCGCCCGGCTCGCTGGACGACGGCACCTTCGGCACCCCGCGTGATCACCCAGCCGCCCACCCGGCCGAGGATCTGCTGCTCGGTCCAGCCGCTTCGCTCCTGGATGAGCACGCTCTCGTACTCGTTGGTGAACAGGAACTCGGGTCCCGCCAGCAGCGCTCGGACGTCGTCGCGCGCCATGCGCGCCAACTGCTGCGAGGGGTCGGCGACGAAGGGGACGCCCAGTTCGGTGCACTCGCGGGTGTGCCGCACCATCGCTTCCGGGTCATTGGGCGATACGACGACCAGGTCGAGGGCGCCCGTTCGCTCCTGCACCGTCCGCAGATCGATGAGCCGGGCCTCGCTCATGGCGCCGGCATAGAAGGACCCGATCTGGTTGTGGTCCCGGTCCGTGGTGCAGACGAACCGTGCTGTGTGCCTGGTTTCGCTCACCCGGACCGGTCCGGTGTCGACGCCGTGTCGCTCCAGCCGCGCCCGGTACTCCTCGAAGCCCGGCCCCACGGCGCCCACGAGCAGGGGACGCAGGCCCAGCGAACCGAGGCCGAAGGCAATGTTCGCCGCCACTCCCCCGGCCCGGATCTCCAACTCGTCGACCAGGAACGAGAGCGATACCTTGTCCAGGCTCTCGGCGATGAACTGTTCCGTGAACCTGCCCGGGTAGACCATGAGATGGTCCTCGGCGATCGACCCCGTGACTGCGATTCTCATCTGCTGTCCCTACCCCTGTCTCCGGACTGTCGGCAGCCGCGTTCGGGGCTCGTACTGCCCGTACGCGGCGGCGGGTCCGTTCATCGTCCGGGGCGGGGCTTAAGCACCCGTTAGGCGGACATCAGCCACCGGGCCGAGCGCACGTTCAGTAGCGCTGGGCCTTGGCGATCTCGGCGGTCAGCCTCGGCTCGGAGGGCTTGCGGCTGATGACGAGCGGCTGGACCCGCTCCCCCGGTTCCAGGTCCTCCGCGCCCACGAAATGGGTCTCGACGACTTTCCCGTCGGGATCGCGGAAGTCGACCTGGACCGCGTAGGAGGCGGTGCTGTCCGTCCTGTTGGTGATGTTCACGACCAGGGCGAGCAGACCACCCGTCTCGGAGCGCGGCTTGCCGGTGAGCGAGACATCGGACGTCGCGTTGCCCCGGCCCTTGACGTCCTTCAACTCGGCCTCGGCCGCAGCGTTGGCACGCGCGATCTCCGCCGACACGGACGCCTCGAACTCCGAGGCCCGCGCGTAGGCGGACGACGCCGCGGCCGATGCGGAGGCCCGCGCGGACTCGATCGCGGACTGGGCCGCCGACGCGAGGGGCGCGGGCGGACTGCCCGTGAACGACTCGGTGGCCGGCGGCGACGGGCGCGGAGTGAAGGTGGTACCGCCGCCGTCGCCGTCACCGTCGCCGCCACAGGCGGCGAGCGCGACCGCACAGGCACCGGCGGCGGCGAAAGCAGTGAGGGCCCTCGGGGCTCGGTGCCGCGGGCGCTTGTGCGGTCGGTACTGCTGTTGCGCGTCGCTCATGGAATGGAGTCCTCTCCCGGCCGCACATATGACCGATTCACACCGTTATGGTCTGGCCGAATTACATGCTGCCTGCCATGGCGGTACCCGGCCACCGCACTGCGCCGAGGGGGCGGCGCTCCGACGGGCCGTTGTCAGTGGCCGGCGCTACGGTGCGCAGCAGTGACTGTCCGCCCTTCCGGGAGGTTTCGATGGCTTCGCGCCTCAACCCGTATCTCAGCTTCGACGGCGACGCCCGCAGGGCCATGGAGTTCTACAAGGAGGTCTTCGGCGGCACCCTGGCCATCAACACCTACGGCGACTTCGGCCGGCCGGACACACCGGGCTCCGACAAGATCATGCACGCGATGCTGGAGACGCCGAGCGGCTTCACCCTGATGGGCGCGGATGCCCCGCCCGGGACCGAGCACACCCCGGGGAACAACTTCTCGGTGTCCCTCAGCGGTGACGACGCCGCCGAGCTGCGCGGCTACTGGGAGAAGCTGTCGGCCGGCGGCTCGGTGTCCGTGCCGCTGGAGAAGCAGATGTGGGGCGACGAGTTCGGCATGTGCACGGACCGGTTCGGCATCCCCTGGATGGTCAACATCAGCCAGCGGCAGAGCTGACCGGGGCCGTCGGCCGGCTGCCCGAGGCTGCGGGCACGGAGTCAGCCGCCGCTCGCGTCGTCCTGCGCGGCGAAACCGGCAAGGTCCGCCAGAAGCAGGTGCTCACGGTGTGCCGCTCCCCGGCACCCTCAGTGGTTCGCCTTCAGAGTCCTCGACGACCGCCGAGGACAGCGGAATCGGGGTGAACATCTCCGGCTCCTCGTCCGGCGTCAGCGCGGTCGGGCCGTACACCCAGTCGGTGAAGGAGTAGTCGTACGTGTCCCGCGCCCGCATGATCGCGTTGCGCCGGTGCCGGGGCTCTCCGTCGAGGTGCCACAGCTCTCCCCAGGCGCGGGCCGTGGTCTGCACCCGGCGGCAGTGCTCCACCCGGACCGCCTCGTACGCCGTCAGCGCGGCGTCCCAGCCCGGTCGGGTGCCCGCCGGGGCAGCCTCGGCCAGCCGGGCGTAGTGCCGGGCGAGGACCCAGCCGTCCTCGATCGCCATGATCGCGCCCTGTGCCATGTACTGGAGCGGCGGGTGCGCGGCGTCGCCGAGCAGGGCGATCCGGCCGTGCACCCAGGTCTCGATCGGGTCGCGGTCGAGCATCTGCCACCAGCGGTCGCGCCACATCAGCGGGATGCCCTTGCGGACGGTGCCGCAGGTCCGCTCGAAGGCCGCGTCGAGCTCGTCGGGCGTGCCCCAGTCGTCCTGTCCGGCCAGGGCCTTGGGCGACTCGAACACGGCGACCTGGTTGAACATGTCGCCGCCGCGCAACGCGTACTGGACGAAGTGGCAGCGCGGGCCGACGTAGACGGTGACGTCCTTCTCCGCGATGCCGTTGTCCCGGACCTGCTCGATCGGGACGGCCGCGCGGTAGGCGACGTAGTCGGAGCTGACCACGTCGTCGCCGACCAGCTTGCGGCGGGCCACGGAGTGCAGCCCGTCGGCGGCGACGACCAGCGGCGCCGCCTCGGTGCTGCCGTCCTCCAGGCGGATCAGGGCGCCGCCGTCCGTGTGCTCGTAGTCGACGACGGTCCGGTCGGTCAGCAGCTCGACGCCGGCCCGCCGGCAGGCCCGCAGGAAGATGCCGTGCAGATCGCTGCGGTGGATGACCATGTACGGGTAGCCGTAGCGGCGTTCGAGGTCGCGCAGGTCCAGCCGGGTCAGTTCCCGGGAGTCGAGCGCGTCACGCATCACCATGTTCTCCGGGACGACGCCAAGCGTCCTGGCCTCCTCGAGCAGGCCGTACTCGGCGAGGATGCGGGTGCAGTTGGGCGCGATCTGCAGGCCGGCGCCCACCTCGCCGAACTCCTTGGCCCGTTCGAGGACGCGCACGCGCAGTCCCTGGCGGGCCAGGGCGTAGGCGGAACTGAGGCCGCCGATGCCGCCGCCGACCACGAGGACGTCGGGCCGCCCGGCGGGGGTGGATTCAGGATTCATGATCTGTTCTTTCGGTCGCGGGGCAGGCCCGGGGTCAGAGCCAGGCGCCCAGCGTGGGGGCGGGCGTGCCGTCTGCGGTGAGCGGGCCGGCGTCCCGTCCGGTCAGGTAGGCCGCGATGTCGTGCAGTTCGCCTGTGACCAGGACGGCTTCGCCGTCGCCCGGCAGGTCCCAGGCGGCTCCGGCGGCCGGTGCCCGCAGGGTCACGGCCGGGCCGGGTGCCGCGGCGCGCTTGGCCACGACGTCGTCGCACAGGGCGGTGAGGAAGTCGGCCGGCAGGTCGGCGAAGGACACGCCGTTCGCCAGGTCGACGGCGTGCACGCACACTTCGCGGGAGCGCAGCCAGGGCACCTCGGTGGCCGGCACGGTCCGGCCCTGCGCGGTGACGACCTGCGCGCGCCACTGCTCCTCGCCGAGCGCGGCCATCCCCGTCTCCAGCGCGTCCACCGAGCCGCGCAGCCACGCGGTCAGCTCGGCGGCCGGCAGGGCACGGCCCCGTTCGATGCCGGCGGCGCGTTCCTCGGGCGAGGCATACATGGGTGTGGGTTCGCCGGTGGCGGCCCAGTGCACCAGGTTGGACAGCGCCTCGGCGTTGGCGGCGACATGCGCCGCCACGTGGGCCCGGCTCCAGCCGGGCAGGGCACTCGGCGCGGCGAACCCGTCGTCGTCGAGGCCGGCGGCGGCCTCGAGCAGCAGCTCGGTGCCGAGCCGGGCCCAGCGGCGGGCGTCGTCGAAGGTCCGGCGCATCAGGACGCCTGCTCCTCGACGACCCGGTTCTCCAGGCGGCCGATGCCCTGGATCTCGGTGACGACCGTCTCGCCTCCGAGGAGGTAGCGCTCGGGCTTGCGGGCGTGGCCGACGCCGCCGGGGGTGCCGGTGGCGATGATGTCCCCGGGGTTGAGGCGGACGATCGTGGAGACGTACTCGACCAGGTCGACCGGGTCGAAGAGCAGGTCGCCGGTGGAGTCGGACTGCATGACCTCGCCGTCGACGAGCAGGCGGACGTCCAGCGACGGGCGGACCCCGCCCGGCAGCTCGTCGGGGGTGACGAGGTACGGGCCGACCGGGGTGGTGGAGTCCCACATCTTGCCCTGGAGCCACTCGCGGGTGCGGAACTGCCAGTCGCGGCAGGTGATGTCGTTCAGCACGGTGAAGCCCGCGATGGCCCGCTCGGCCTCCTCGCCCCGGGCCCGGCGCACCGGCGCGCCGATGACGACGGCGAGTTCGACCTCCCAGTCGAAGCGGTCGGTCTCCTCGGGACGCACGATGTCGTCGCCCGCACCGATCAGGGCGTCGGCGAACTTGGCGAACAGGGTGGGGTGTTCCGGCAGGTCCCGGCCCATCTCCTGGATGTGGTTACGGTAGTTGAGGCCGACGCACACCACCTTCGACGGGGCGGGCACCACGGGGGCGAAGTCGGCGCCGGCCGCCGAGTACGCCGGCCCGGACACCGCGGCGGCACGCTCGGCCCAGTCGTCCTGGCGCAGCAGGGTGCCCACGTCGGGGACGCCGAGGTCGACCAGGACCTCACCGTCGAGCCTGACGGCCCGGGTGGCACCGTCGCGGCGGATGGTGGCGAGCTTCATCGGGGGGTTCCTTCCACATGGGTACGGTCGAGCCGCAGGGCTTCGAAGACGGGCGAGTCGCTGAACCGGAACAGGTCCAGGGCGCCGGAGTCGGAGTCGGTGGAGCCGGCCTCGGAGCGGACGCTCAGCGGCTGCCACGAGGGCACGACGAACAGGTCGCCGCGGGTGACCGACCAGGAGGTCTCGCCGACGGTGACGGTGCCGGAGCCGTCGAAGACCTGGTAGACGGACGAGCCCGTCTCGCGTACCGGAGCGGTCTCGGTGCCGCGCGCGATCCGGTGCATCTCGGCCCGGATGGTCGGCAGCACGTCGGCTCCGGTCGCCGGGTCGGTGAACCGGACGGCGGCATGACCGGGCTCCACGGTGCCGCCGTACCCCTCCGCCTCGAGGGCGAGCTGGTCGGCCAGGGCGCGGTCGGTGTGCTCCCAGCGGTAGGCGAGCAGCGGCGAGCCGGGGCCGGTGGTGCCGGCGGACACCGGGCGCAGGCCGGGGTGCCCCCACAGCCGCTCGGCGCGCGAACGCTCGGGTGTGATCCGCTCGGCGTCGCTGATCTCGTCCCGCCCGAACTCGAAGAACTGCGTCTCCGTGGCGTACTGGAACGGAATGTCCAGCCCGTCGATCCAGGCCATCGGCTCGGCGGTGGCGTTGTGGTGGGCGTGCCAGTTCCAGCCCGCCTGCGGGAGGAAGTCGCCGCGCCGCATGGCCACCGGGTCGCGCCCGACGACCGTCCAGACGCCCTCGCCCTCGACGACGAAGCGGAAGGCGTGCTGGGTGTGCCGGTGCTCCGGGGCGTCCTCGCCCGGCATGAGGTACTGGATGGCCGCCCACAGCGTCGGCGTGGCGAACGGCCGGCCGCCGAGGGAGGGGTTGGCCAGCGCGATGGCCCGGCGCTCACCGCCGCGGCCGACGGGGACCAGGTCGCCGGCCTCGGCTGCCAGCTCCCGCAGCCGCGCCCAGCGCCACAGGTGCGGCACGGCGCGCGAACGCGGGTGGGCCGGCATCAGGTCGCCGATCTCGGTCCACAGCGGGACGAGCAACTCCTGCTCGAAGCCCTGGTACAGCTCTTCGAGCGCCGGGGTGACCTCGGGCTGCCCCTCCGCGGAGACGGCCTGGAGCCGGACCGGGGAACCCGTGGCGATGTCTTGGGCGATGGAGGACTGAGTCACAGACCACAGCGTGCACGGCGTCTGCCAAAAGAACATGTAGATTCTGGAGAGCAGAACCAAGGGGGAAGGGCATTGCCACCATGGACAAACCGCTCAAGACACCGCCGCCCTACCCCATCGCCAGCGTGGACCACGCGCTGCGGGCTGCGACGATCCTGCAGATGGAGGGCGGCGCGACCGTGTCGCAGATCGCCGAACGGCTGGGCGTCGCCAGGTCGACCGCCCACCGGGTCCTGGCGATGCTCGTCTACCGGGACTTCGCCGTGCAGGACGAGGACCGCGTCTACCGCGCGGGCCCGGTGCTGGAACTCGCCGCACACTCCCAGTCCCTCGTGTCGCGACTGCGCGCGGCGGCCCTGCCCCATCTGCACCGGGTCGTCGACCTGCTGGACGAGACCACGAACCTGATCGTGCGCACCGGGGACACGGCCCGGTTCATCGCCAGCGTCGAATGCCGGCAGGCACTGCGGGTCGGCTCCCGCGAGGGAATGGTGTTCCCGGCCCACCGCACGACGGCGGGGCTGCTCCTGCTCGCCGACCTCACCGACGACGAACTGGAGGAGGTCTACGCCCCCGAGCGTTACCGCGACCGTCCGGCCGATCGCCCGGATCTCGCCCGGCTGCGGACGGAGCTGAGGCGTCTGCGCCGCAACGGGTTCGCCGTCAACAAGGAGCGTTCCGAACGCGGTCTCGTCGCCGTCGGCGTACCGGTGCGCGACCGGGACGGCACCGCGCTGGCCGGCCTGTCGGTGTCGATGCCCAGCGTGCGCTACGACCCACACACCCTCCAGTCCCTGGTGACGGCCCTGGACACCACGGCACACGCCCTGGAGAAGGACCTGGCCGAGCAGCGCTGAGCCCGCTGGTCAGGGGGCGAGTCAGGTGCCGAGTTCGCCCTTCTTCAGGGCCGTCACGAACGCGGCCCATCCATCGGACGCGAACGCAATCACAGGGCTGTTCATCTGCTTGCTGTCACGTACGGGGACGATGGCGTCGAAGTCGTCGGAGACCTCAATGCACGCGCCGCCATCCGAGTTGCTGTAGGAGCTCTTGCGCCAGGTCACGGCGTTCAGGGCGAGGGGTCGCACGGTACTTCCTCCAACATGCGCAGGATGAACTTCCGCGACTCGGCGGGGGACATAGCCATGTCGCGCACCGCATCGTAGGCACGCTGCAGGCGCTCGACGGGGCCGTACCCCTCAATCAGTTCGCCGCGGTGTGCGTTCTCGGTGTAGGCCACCGTACGCCCATCCGGCAGCCTCAGGAACCACACGTCCGTACTGTCCAGGCCGTACGGGCCAGCGCTGAACGGCAGCACATGAACGGTCACGTTCGACTGCTCGGCCATCTCTGCGAGGTACTCCAACTGCTCTCGCCAAGCGGACCCGTTGCGCAGCGGTGTCCGCAGGACAGCTTCCGACAGGATCGTGCGGAACGGCGGTGCATCCTCCCCGTCCAGCAGCTCCCGCCGCCCCATCCGAGCCTCGACCTGCTGCTCCAGCTCCTCCCCCTTCAGCCCACCCGCAGCCAGAACCTCCCGCGCGTACCCCGGCGTCTGCAACAACCCCGGCAACACGCTCACGGCGAAGTGCCACAGGCTGACCGCCTCGGCCTCCAACGCCATGTACTGCCGATACTGCTCGCGGAACTGCGTGTGATCCGCCCGAGCCAACTCCCACAACGCCAGCAACATCCCCGGCGTCCCGAAGTACTGGTCCAACGCCTGGACGACCTCAGGCCCGCCCAGCGT
Source organism: Streptomyces sp. KR55 (assembly GCF_052245645.1). Classification (NCBI taxonomy): domain Bacteria; kingdom Bacillati; phylum Actinomycetota; class Actinomycetes; order Kitasatosporales; family Streptomycetaceae; genus Streptomyces; species Streptomyces sp. KR55. Next base: position 11,330 of record NZ_JBQQCE010000156.1, read on the forward strand.
CTCCCCCTTCTCCATCTTGCCGAACAGCGACCAGTCCCACCCCAGCCGCTCCCCGAGCTGCCGCAGGCTGTCCCCCTTGTCGGCCCGCAGTTGCCGTAACTCCTCGGCGAACCGTTGGCGCGGTTCCTGACTGCGGCCCGTGACGACGCGTCGCTGCGGCATCGCGGCTCCTTCCCTACGCAGACGTACTTGTGGAAGTTGTGGAACGTGCGCCATCCGGCGGGGAACGGCACCCCGCCCACGGCATGTCCCGGCTCACCTGACGGCATTCTCGTAATGCGCCGACTACGCACGGTAATTCACCGCACGCGCTCGACGCAGCCGAACCAGGAATGAGCAACCAGCCCACTCCCCCTCCCAGAAGGACGCACATGCCGAACCCCACCACGCCCAGCACCCGCGAACTCACCCGGAAGCTCCAGGAAGCCACCGCCGCCCGCGACGCCCTCGCCGCCGCCCTCACCCAGGCCGGCATCCAGCTCCCCGCGATGGACGTCCGCACCCCGTGGAGTGACCCGCTCCCCGACGACCCCGAGGGCACCCCGGACGGCACCCGCACCCCCGCCAGCGCCCGCTACGCCCTCGTCCACCTCGGCGTCTGCTCCGCCCCCGTCGCCCTCGCGCTCGCGACCGTCATCGCCAAGGGCGCCACCCAATGACCACCCCCGCGCCCGAGCCCGAGTCCGCCCCTCCCCCACCCGGCACCGCCGTCCGCGACACCACCCGCGACCGCATCGGCATCGTCATGGGCCACGAGGGGCCGTACCTCCAGCTCCGCCCCCTCTCCGGCGGCCGGGAATGGGACGCCGACCCGCACCACATCCAGCCGCTCACCCCCGCCGAACTGCTCCACGCCCGCCTCGCCCAAGCCAACGAACGCAGCCGGACCAAGCTGGGCGTGAACGGGATCTCAGCAGAGACAGAACAGAAGATCAGGTGAACGCCGGGCACGCCCCAGTTCAGTGAAAACCGACATCGCGAAGAAGGAGCCGGCATCGCCATGACCGCGGAGATCCAGGCTCGCTCCCCCTGGCAGAGCGCGAGCAGTGCGGCGTCAAAAGGTCAGGTCCGCCTTGGAAATGCGGCAGTGGACGCCCTTGACGATGTCGACCACCTGGGAGACCTGGAAGTCGGCGGCCGCGCTGAGGTAGGCGAGGGCAACCGGGCCGGGGACGGAGAAGCGCTCGTCGAGGAGGGTGAGGGCGTCGCGTACGGCATGGCGCATCGCCTCGTCGAGGTCGGTGTCCAGGCCCATGACGATGTGCTCGGTGTCGGTCTCGGCGAAGGGGGCGCGCAGGCGGGATGCGAGTCGGCGGAGGGCGGAGTCGCGGTGGACGGTGAGGCGGAGGGTCGCGCGCAGAGGGGCTTCGAAGGCGGTGAGGGCCACTTCGCCGTCGCCCTGGGAGAAGTGCGGGTCGCCGGCGTAGAAGAGGGCGCCCTCGACGGCAACGGGGAGGAAGAGGCGGGCGCCGACGCCGAGGTGGCGTACGTCGAGATTGCCTCCGTGCGGGCCGGGAGGCACCGAGTGGACCGGGGCTTCGGTGGCGGGGGAGGTGCCCATGATGCCGAGGAAGGGACGGAGCGGGAAGCGGATGTCGCGACCGTCGCCCACGGGGAGGCGGCCACGGCCGCCGTCGTCGACGGTGGCGACCAGGCTGACCGGGTCGGGGCCGGGGCCCTGGGGGTATTCGCCGGGGAGCGCACCCTTGCCGTGGCGGTTGCTGATCACGCCGTAGGGGGCGCGGCGGCGCAGGCGGAGGACTTCCACTTCGAGTACGTCGCCGGGCTCGGCCCCCTGGATGTGGACGGGTCCTGTGACAACGTGCGGGCCGTGGGCGGCGGGGTCGTGAAGGCGGGTGGAAGCAGCGAGTTCGGCCGTGTCGTGGAGGATGCCGTGGATGCCGGCCGCGGCGAAGAAGGCGGCCGGGTCTCGGCCCTGGTCGGCGAGGATGCCCTCGTGGCTGATGGTGTCGAGGCTGACGGTCGCGCCGGAGGGGACCGAAAGGGCCGGCTTGGAGCGGGCGTTGGGGAGCAGACCCCAGTGGACTGCGGCTGGGTCTGCGGGCAGGTAGTGGTCGCCGTCGACGGGGCCCCGGTGGGGTTGGAGGAGGGTCACAGGGCTTCCTGGAGGTCGGCGGCGGTGAGGGTGAAGCCGAAGCACTGGCGGACGTTGTAGACGGTGGCGTCCATGCAGTACGCGGGTGAGGTGGTGGCCACCGCGTCCTCCAGCATCAGCACGTCGTAGCCGAGGCTCGCTGCGTCCATGAGGGTGGCGAGGACGCACTGGTCGGCGTTGACTCCGGCGAAGAGGAGCGTGTCGGCGCGGAGATTGCGCAGGACGCTGTCGAGTTCGGTGTCCTGGAAGCCGCTCATGCGGTACTTGGCGATGTGCAGGTCGCCGGGTGCCGCAACGAGGGGTGCGGTGATACCGGCGGACGCGCTGTCGCGTTCCAGGACCCTTGCTCCGGTGGGCAGTTGGGAGCCGAGGCCGCCTCCGGTTCCGTCCTGGTCGTAGACGTGGAGGACGCCGGGCGGGAGGTTCGCGCGGTCGGGGCGGTTGCCCCAGTTGAGCCAGACGACGGGGACGTCGGCCGCCCGGAGGGCGGGGAGGAGCCGCTGGAGTACGGGGATGGGGGTGCGGGCCGGGGAGACGTCCACGCCGATCGAGGCCAGCCAGCCGTCGGGCGAGCAGAAGTCGTTCTGCATGTCGATGACGACGATCGCCGTCGATGCCAGGTCGAGCGTCAGGATCTGGGGCTGAGCCTCCACGGTCACGGGGCGGGCCGGGCGCTGCGGGCGGCGGAGGTCGACGTGTGTGGCGTCCGCGCGCCAGGAGTTGCGGGAGTTGGGGCCGATTTCATGCATGGGTCAGCTCCAGGAGGGCGTGGTCCGTGCCCGGTGCGCCGATCGCGCAGAGGCCGACCGGGAGGTCTCGGACCCGCAGCCGGGGCATGGTGACGGCGGGCAGCCCGGCGAGCGAGGCAAGGCAGGTGAGGCGGAGGGTTGCGGCTCGTACGGTCTCGACCTCGGCCGGTGTCGCATCGGCGCGGGGGGCCGGGCTGCTCGTGGCGGGGAGAAGGAGCGCGGTGCCGGGCGGGAGGGCTTCGACGATGACCGAACGGGCGGACAGGAGCGTGGAGGTGGCGTCACGCACGTCACCCTCCGCGACCTGGCTCCCCCCGGCGAACCGGGCCTCGATGTCGGCCCCCAGCGCGCCTGGGTGCTTCTCGATCCACTCCCCGTGCGCGGCCCACGCCTCGGCCGCCTGGACGGTACGGAAGGCGGGCAGCCACTCCTCCAAGTGTGGGGCCATGCCCGTGTCGGTCCGTACGAGCTCCAGGCCGGTACGGAGGGAAAGCGCCCGGCATGCCGCCTCGAAGGATGCCTGGACCTCGGGTTCGGCGAGCGCGGTGAGGGCGTCGTCGACCAGAAGCGTGGTCATCGGGGCTTCGTCGTCCCGGGGCAGGAGCACCTTCGCCGCTGTACGCAGCAGGTCGGGGTCCCGGGCAAGCAGTCCCGCCGTGTCGAAGGACGGGGCCAGCGGGAGCAGGCCGCCGGTGGGGACGGCTCCGTGGGTGGGGCGCCAGCCGTAGAGGCCGCAGTAGGAGGCGGGGACCCGGATCGAGCCCGCGGTGTCCGTGGCCAGCCCCAGATCCGCCCAACCGCGGGCGACCGCCGCCGCCGGGCCGCTGCTGGAGCCGCCGGTGATCCGGCCGGGGGCGGCGGGGTTGACGGGGGTGCCGTAGTGGATGTTGGTCCCGGCGAGACTGTAGGCGAGTTCGTCGGTGTGGGCGATCCCGGCGAGCTGGGCGCCCGCGCTGAGCAGTTCCCTCACCGCGTCGGCATGTCGGGGCTCCATCGGCGCATCGGCCAGCCACTGCGGATTGCCCCCGCCGATCCGCTGTCCGGCAACGGCGAAGAGGTCCTTGACGGCGGTACGTACACCGGCGAGCGGCCCCTCCTCCGCCCCCGCGACGAGCGGCTCGCCCAGGACCCGCCACACCGCCGGGTCCGGAGCCTCGTCGGCCACCGGATCCGGCACCGCGCTGACGTGCGCGGCCGCGATCCGCCAGCCCTCCTCCGTCAGCCGCCACACCTGTGTCTGCATCCCGCGTGACCCGCCGGCCCGCAGCGTTTCGGCGGTCAGTACGGCGACGTCCTCGGCGATCCGCACCTCATGGACGCGCTCGACCGTACGGGCCGGGGCTCCCCCGCTGCGGCCGCGACGGAAGTCCGAGATGGCCGCGTGCCCGCTCAGCACCATGGAACCCTCGGCGCGCACCGTGTCCGGGGCGTCCAGGAACCAGTGGTCGAGGCCCGCCACGTCATTGGCGCCGAGGGCCTGTTCGTACGACCAGAAGGCGTCGAGCAGTTCGCTCATCGGGCGGCTCCGAGGACGGCCAGGTCCACGTCGTCGAGCACCGCGGAGGGGCCGCGCTGGATCAGGTCGGCGAAGCCCTCGTCGGGGGACATGATCGTGAGGGTGTAGAGCCGCTCGGTGGCCGAGGTGTTGGTGATCCGGTGCTTGGAGCCGAGGGGCAGGACGAGGACATCACCCGGTGCGAGGTCGCGTTCGTGCTCGTCGCTGACCGCGCGGCCCTCGCCCGCGAGCACCACGAAGGTCTCCACGGACTCGGGGTGCCAGTTGAGCGGCTGGGCGCCGCCCGGCTCCCACACCTCGAAGACGACGGTGGTCGGTGAGCCGTCGGCCGGTCCGGTGAGGACGGCGAGCTTGACCGTGTCGCCCGCGGTGATGTGGTGGGCGGTGATCTCGCTGAGCGGCTTGTGGAGCGGGGGGATGGCCATGGCGGGTGTCCTCGAACGTCAGGCGGAAGGCGGTCAGGCGGCAGGCGATCAAAAAAGGCTGAAGGCGGTCAGGCGGAAGGCAGGAAGCGGGCGCACTCGCGCAGTGCGGCCGCGTTGTCGGCGATGGCGGTGTCGACGAGCTTGCGGCCGAGTTCGGGGGTGGCTCCGGTGGGGTCGCCGATGACGCCGTTGCCCGTACCGAAGTCGTCGCTCGTCCAGCCGAAGGAGACGGACTTGCCGAAGCCGATGTGCTCGTAGGCGGTCAGGTGCTCGGGGACACTCCGCTCGGCCAGCGACATGTCCACCGTCTCCGGGTGGAGGTGGAGCATCGCCGCGGTCTCGTTCAGCCCGCCGTGCACCCCCAGACCCAGCTCGCCGGACGGGGACGCGCCGCCCTGGTCCGCAGGGAGCGCGGCGTGCAGCAGGAAGGTGAACAGACCGTATTTGGTGCGGAGTTCGCGCAGAGCGACTCCCAGCAGCGCACTGTTGCCGCCGTGCGCGTTGAGGAACGCGAGCCGCCGGACGGGCCCCGTGGCGAGAGAGCGTCCCAGGTCGTCCAGTACCGCGAAGAGCGTCGAGGCGCTGAGCCACAGCGTCCCGGGCGACCAGGCGTGTTCGTCGGACTTGGTGTACGCGAGGCCCGGCAGCAGCGTGATGTCGCAGCTGTCGGATGCGGCCAGGGCGGCGCCCTCCGCTATCGCCTCCGCCATGAAGTAGTCGGTGGCGACGGGAAGATGGGGCCCGTGCTGTTCGATCGCGCCGACGGGAAGGACGGCCACGGTGTCGGCGGACAGGTCGGTGACCGACGGTCCGCTGAGGTCGGTGAAGCGGGTGAAGGCCATGGTCAGCGCGCTCCCAGGAGGTGGCCGGGGTTGAGCAGCCCCAGCGGGTCGGCGGTGCGGGCGGTGGCACGGACGAGGTCGATGCGCCGGTCGACGTACCAGTTGTGGACGTCATGGACGCCGACGCCCAGTGCCTCCAGGGCGGCGATCCCCTCGTACACGGTGGCTTCGTCCTGGTAGTGCGCCATCAGCATGCCGACGGTCCCCGAGCGCATCCCCTCCAGGTGCAGCACCGTCCCCGGGAAGACGGTCTTGACCGCCGCCGGGTCGCCGAGCAGTACATCGCCGCCGATCTCCAGGTGGAAGTAGCCGTCCTTGGCCTTCATCAGGTGGTACGTGGGGTGGTTGAAGGAGAGCGAGGAGATGAGGGCGGGACCGCGCGGCGCGGGACGTACCTCCGTCACCCGGCCCCCGTGCTTCTCGATGATCGCCCGAGCGTCGTCCCCGGCCTGCTCCTCGATGATCGCGCGGACGCTCAGCGCGGCCGGATCGAGGGCCGGGTCGGCCTCGAAGGTCTCGACGAGGCCGGGCTCGTCGAGGGAGACCAGGCGCGGGGCGGGCTCCAGGCGTACGAGGTCGCTGAGCGCGGCGGTGGCGGAGGTCCACGTGTCGAAGGAGGCGAAAAGGCCGGTCCAGACGCGGGCCGGCTGAAGTGCGACGGTCGCGGTCGTGGTGATGCCGGTGGTGCCGTAGGCGTGGATGTACGGGAGTGCTTCCTCGCCGCGTACGGTGAAGGGCTCGGCCTCCGCTGTGCACGGGACGACGGTCAGCTCCCGTACGAAACCGTCCCCGTTGGTGCCGTTGGCGAGCGATCCCGTGCCGCCGTTCCCACCGGAGAGGAAGCCGCCGAGCGATGTCCCGAAGGTGGAGGGGAACATCCACAGCTCCTGGCCCAGCGTGCGCGCATGCGCCTCCAGGTCGGACATCTTTGCGCCCGCCTCGGCCCTGATCCACCCGTCGCCCGCGGCCAGGATGCGTCCGCATCCGGTGAGGTCGAGGACGGCGCCGCCGTGCAGCGGGATCGCCTGGCCGTAGTTGCCGGTGCCTTTGCCGCGCGGGGTGAGCGGGATGCGCAGGCGGTGGGCGAGGGCGACGAGGGGCGGGATCTGCTCGTACGACGACGGGCGCAGCACCACCTCGGCGCGACCGGCGGGGAGCTTGCCGGCGAGGATCGGAGACATGTGCGCCCAGTCGCGGGACGCCTTGTCGAGGGCGGAGTCCTCGCGTACGACGGCATCCTCGCCCAGCAGTGCGGCAGCCTCTGTACAGAATTCATCGATGCCGCAGGTGCGGTGCGTGGCACCTGGGCCGACGCCCGACAGCGCGTCGTCTGCGACAAGTTCGGTCATCCGGCGCAGTTCGGCGGCGGACAGAGTCGTGCTCTTGGGGTCGACGGCCATCACTTCATTCCGATCTTGGTGTCGATGAATGCGTTGGTCGCCAGGTCGTCGGCGCTCAGGTCGGCCGGGATCTTGACGCCGCCCTTGGTGAGGATCGGTCCGAAGGTCTTCAGGGAGTCGGCGACGCGCTTCGTGTCGAAGCTCGCGATCGATCCGTCGGCCTCGTTGCCGAGGATGCCGAGCTCGACCATCTCCTTGGCGGCGTACTGGCCGGTGCCCTTGGAGTAGACCCAGCTCGTGCCGTACTGCTTCACGATGTCGTCGATGAGCGTGATCGCTGTGTCCGGTGCGGCGGCGAAGTCGGCGGCCGACTGCTGGATGACGGGGACCAGCTTCTTCAGGCAGGGGCTGAGCTTCTTCAGTGCGCCGGCGCGGACGGAGAGTGCCTGCGGGTAGACGGTGTAGCCGACATCGGCCAGCAGCTGGAACTTGACCGGCTTCTTCCAGGCGGCGATCTCGTGCTCGTAGAGGTACGGTTCCGCGGTCGCGAAGCCCTGCTGGGCGATGGAGGGGTCGGCGACGAAGCGGGACGGTGCGCTGTCGTAGCTCCCGTCCAGCTGGCTCTTCTTGATGATCCCCTTCGACACCAGCATCGGGGCGAAGATCTCGCCGTCGCGGTGGACGACCTTTGCGTCGCTCTTGCCGATATCGGCGACGGTCTGCCAGTCCGGGTGGGTCTCGGGGTCCCACATCAGGACCTGCGGGCTCTTCTTCATCAGCGCGGCAACCGCGGTGACGGGCTGCTTGCCGGCCGCCTGGATGGCGCTGTCGGTGGTGACCATGCCGAGGGTGATGGACTGGTCGATGTACATCTGCGAGGCCGGGCTCTGGAACCCGACGGCCGAACCTCCCGCCCGTACCTGGATCTTGACGCCGGTGTCCTTGCCGCCGATGACGAGCGGGCCGGTGACCCGCTTCTTGTCGGTGTCGACGGTGTAGCCGGCGCCGACCAGGTTGTAGACCGGGCTGTGTTCGGCCTCGGGCTCCCAGTCGGCCTGGACCACAACGGTGGCGGGGCAGACTTTGTCGAGGCGCTGGGCGGCGGGGGCGGGCTCGAGGTCGGCAGAGGACCCGGCTGTGGTGGCGCCGGCGCCGCAGCCGGTGGCGGCGAGGAGGAGCGAGGTACTCAGTCCCGCAACAAGGCTTCTTCTGACGGAAATTGGCATGGCTGTCTCCCGGGAGGGGCTCTGACGAGGAAGCGGAGAGGGGGGGGTGGGGCCGGCTCAGCTGCGGCCGGACGCGTGCCAGGAACCGATGGCGAGGCGGGACAGGAGCGTGAAGAGCGCGAAGACGGCGACCCCGAAGAGGGAGGCGAGGATGATCGCGGCGAAGAGGTCCTCGGACTGCAGGCGTGAGCGGTAGACGTCGAGGAGGGTGCCGATGCCGGGCGCGCCCTGCTTGAAGAACATGTCGCCGACGATCGCGCCGATGACGGAGAGCCCGGAGGAGGTACGCAGCCCGGTGAAGATGGCGGGGAGCGCCGCGGGCAGTTCGAGCTTGCGCAGGCGGTCCCAGCGGCTCGCCTTCTGGAGGGTGAAGAGGTCGTGGTGTGCGCGGTCCACGGA